>NZ_JAPQLK010000025.1:0-3339 GCF_028981785.1 Wolbachia endosymbiont of Drosophila leontia | reverse complement strand
ACCAGCTTGCAAATGATTGTCCTTTCCTTCATTTCTCTCCTATTACGAAGATTTTAAACAGGTTCTGAGAGATAAAATTGTCTTTATTTTCAATAAATTGTGTTGTATAATTTATTATTGGTTAGATAGTAGGTATATATTATGACTCAAAAATTCAAGGATCTGGTCAATGCAATTAAAAAAGACGATTATGAGGCAGTGAAAAAAGCTCTGAATCCCAGGCGAGCAACCCCCAATAATTAACTCAAAAGACGAAGATGGAAAAACTCCTCTTCATATTGCTTTAGAGCGGCCGAGCCCTAATTCTGATGTCATTAATTATTTATTGTCAGGAAACTTAGATATCAAATATACCTCGGTACAAGGAAGCAATTATCTGCATTTGGCTGCAAAGGCAAGGAATGTTGATGCTTTTTTGTCCATTTTCAAACAAAGTGTTAAAAGTAATGTTCATTTGTTAGAGTACAATGAAGATCATGAAAACCCATTTCATATAGCGGCAAGAATGGGGATATTGTTGGATGTAGTAAAAGGAATATTCAAGTATTTGGAGTCTGACAAAACTAATCCAGGGTGTGATTCGGAAAAATTGGAGAATTACAAAAGTTATATTCAAGAGGCATTGTGCAATAGATGTGCGTTAGATAAATCTAAAAAGACTCCTCCTGATTGGGTTAGTAAAACAGTTAAGAAGAAGATAAGAGAAACTGCAGGTATACAAGACAGCTTCATATGTAACCAGAAGTTTCGCCTGTGCTTACATATAGTAGGAGCTATAGCGTGTATTGCTGCTTTATGTTTGTCTTTATACTTTTTATTTTTAGTTTCTCAGTCTCTTGCACTGGCTACGATGGCTGGGATAGTTTCTGGTGGGGCTGCGTATCTGTCAGGCAAAGTATTTAGTGAGATACATGACCTACATGACGTAAGTACTCTAGAGGAAACTTTTAGTGGTACGGATCCTGCAAGGGTGACTGTCTGATATATAACAAAAAGTTGCAGGCAATGATATAGAAATTTACTTTCTTAACTCAAGAAAGTATACTGATAAGATGACGGAAAAGAAGTACAGTAAGATTTTAATAGCAAACAGAGGAGAAATTCCCTGCAGGATTATCAGAACTGCTCGTAGGATGGGTATATCTTGTGTATGCGTATATTCGGATGCAGATGTAAATTCTGTGCATGTAAGACAAGCAGATGAGTCAAGATATATCGGCCCTTCGCCTTCTTGCCTCAGTTATTTAAACATTGAAAAAATATGCGAGGTAGCAGTTGAAACAGGTGTGCAGGCAGTTCATCCTGGCTATGGTTTTTTAGCAGAAAATCCAGATTTTCCACGTGCTCTTCAAAAACATAATATAGACTTCATCGGTCCCAGTGCAGAAACAATAGAGGTTACAGCCAACAAAATAACAGCAAAAGAAGCGGCAAAAAAAGCTGGAGTGAATGTAGTGCCAGGATATATGGGTAAGATTAGCGACGCTGCCCACGCAGCTCAAGTTGCTGAAGAAATTGGCTTTCCGGTTATGCTTAAAGCTGCATCAGGCGGTGGTGGCAAAGGAATGCGAATTGTAAACTCCAAAAAAGAAATTGAACTAGCATTTACATCAGCCACAAATGAAGCAGAGAAAAGTTTTAAGGATGGCAGTATCTTTATAGAGAAATATATAGAATTGCCAAGACATATTGAAATACAAATCATAGCAGATAAATATGGCAATATAGTTTGTCTTGGAGAAAGAGAATGCTCGATACAAAGGAATAATCAGAAAATAATAGAAAAAACGCCAAGTCCATTCATTAGTGAAGAAGTAAGACAAAAAATGTATGTTCAATGTGTTTCTCTGGCAAAGCAAGTTGGCTATTTTTCAGCAGGCACTGTTGAGTTTGTTGTAGATAAAGACCAAAACTTCTATTTTCTTGAGGTAAATACGAGATTGCAAGTTGAGCATCCAGTAACAGAATTTATAACTGGAATAGACATAGTAGAAGAAATGATCAGAACTTCCTGTGGAGAGAAATTGAGATTCAATCAGGATGATATTAAACTTACTGGTTCTGCAATAGAAAGTAGAATTTGCGCTGAAGACCCATCGAAGAAATTTTTCCCTTCCAGCGGAAGAATAAAATATTACGATAAACCGGGTGAAAATGATTATGTAAGAATAGATGATGGAGTTGCTGCAGGTTCAGAAATTAGCATGTTCTATGATTCGATGATTGCCAAAGTGATAACATATGGAAAAGATAGAGTAGAAGCGATCAGCAGAATGCAAAAAGCATTGTCTGAATGCTATATAGAAGGAGTAACAAATAATATAGAATTTCTAGAATCCATCTTCCATCACCCAAATTTTATCGCAGCAAAGCTCCATACGAGATTCATTCCAGATCATTACCCTAGTGGGTTTCACGGCGATTTTGTTACAGAGGAGTATATTAAAATATTTATTTTCACTGCGTTATATGTTCATTTGGAAAGTGAAGAAAGGTACCATCATAAAGCAGTGAATGAAACATCTCAGGTGTCATTCCAGTGCGTGACGCTGGAATCTAGTAAAAAAGAAGGGGCACCAGTATCAGCTACTCGGATGGCAGGTGACCGTGCAAGAGATTTATTCATAGTGAATATAAATGACAATGAGTACTCCGTAAATGCAAAATACCAAGATAATATATTAATAACGGTATATAATCACAATAAATACTCCGTTATAGGCAAGTGGAAATCAAGTTATAGATTGCTATATATCACAATTAATGACGATACCAATATAGCACTTAAAATAGAAAGACAAGGCAGCAAGTACTTCATAAGACATGCAGGTATGAAAGCTGAGTGTTGTATATTAAAGCCTCATGTAGCTGAATTAAGTAAGTTAATGCTAAATAATGAAACAGAAGGGATTTCAGCAGATGCTGTAAAATCCCCAATATCTGGTTTATTAGTTAAATTGCACGTAAATGTAGGAGATCAGGTGGAAATAGGACAACCTTTATTTGTGGTGGAGGCAATGAAAATGGAAAATATCATATGTGCTGAAGCAGCAATGGTGATAAAAAATATTCCCGTTCAAGAAGGAAAAAATGTGCAGATTGGTGATGTAGTCTGCTTTCTTAGAACCTGTTAAGGATCTCGAAAATATGAGGTAAAATAAGCATAGTTAAGAAAGAGGTATATCTATGCAAAAAAGCTATCCAAGCGATATAAGTAAAGAACAATTTGAAAAAATTAGACCAATACTGGAGAGTAGCAGAAAGAAAATAAAACCAAGGAAACTTGATTTGTATGATGTATTTTGTGCAGTGCTATATGTCCTAAAAAGCGCCTGCCAG
>NZ_JAPQLK010000024.1:0-7632 GCF_028981785.1 Wolbachia endosymbiont of Drosophila leontia | reverse complement strand
TTTGAGATAGTTACATGAATTTACCATAAATCACCATCTCATAAAGTGTGATGCAACAAAGCCATTCCAGACTGGAATGACACCTCTGGACACTTCCGTCCTAAAGGAACCAGTGTCAGCTACTCGGATGACACCTTTTTTCTACTTAGTTTGGGTTATGCAAGAAGT
Source organism: Wolbachia endosymbiont of Drosophila leontia (assembly GCF_028981785.1). Taxonomy (NCBI): domain Bacteria; kingdom Pseudomonadati; phylum Pseudomonadota; class Alphaproteobacteria; order Rickettsiales; family Anaplasmataceae; genus Wolbachia; species Wolbachia endosymbiont of Drosophila leontia. The sequence continues at coordinate 7,464 of NZ_JAPQLK010000024.1, read as the reverse complement.
CTAATGAAGTGAAAATAAATTTATTTACCAAAATAGAGTTGCCTTGGTCTACAGATCTTAGTTTCTTTATCATTTATCATTTCATACCACTGAGTAACCCAACCAGTGGTTCTTGCAAGTGCAAAAATAGGCGTGAACATATTTGAGGGGATATCAATAGCATTCATTATTATGCCTGAGTAAAAATCAACATTTGGATATAACTTACGCACGATAAAATATTCATCCTTTAAAGCTATTTCTTCAAGTTTTTTTGCAATTTTAAGCAGTTCATTATTTTGTTCTAGTTTACTTAGAACCTCATGGCAAGCGCCTTTCAATATACGCGCGCGCGGATCATAATTTTTATAAACACGATGTCCAAATCCCATCAATTTAAATGGATCTTTATCATCTTTAGCTTTTTCGATGAATTTATCTATATCTCCACTTTGCTCTATCTCTTTTAGCATATTTATAACTGCCTCATTAGCTCCACCATGTGCTGGTCCCCAAAGTGTAGCAACTCCTGCAGAGAGGCTTGCAAACAGATTAGAACCAGCCGATCCCACCAATCTGACAGCCGCCGTAGAAGCATTCTGTTCATGATCAGCATGGAGAGTAAATATTTTATCCAGAGCTTTTGCAAAAAGGGCGCTTTTATCATTATCAACAGCATCGCCAAATATCATCTTTAAGAAATTTTCACTGTAACTTAATTCATTGTTAGCATTTATGAATTCCTGATTGTTGATATGCCTATAAATCATTGCAATAATTGTGGAAACTTGCGCTATTGCAGAAATTCCAAAATCTAGGTCTTCACCATTGACATTGTTGCCATGCTTTTCATGATAAGATGCTGACAAACTTGCAAAACATGCAACTAAGATTGACATAGGGTGAGCAGTTTTTGGAAATGCTTTAATTACATTTGTAACTTGCTCTGATACTTTGGATGATTCTTGTATTTTGAGAAGAAATTTTTTGTGTTGCTCTGAACTGGGTAATTCACCATAGAGCAATAAATAAATCACAGCAGTAAAATTATTATTCTCTGCCAAATCAGCTATATTATGTCCCCTATATTTAAGAACTCCTTCATCTCCATCAATGAATGTAATTGTAGAAGAGCATGAAGCTGTAGAAACAAACCCTGGATCGTAAGTGAATAATCCTGTCATCTTATATAAATCCTTGATATTTAACACATCAGGACCTGTTGTTCCGCTTAATACAGGTAGCTCGATTTTTAATCCATTACTTAGTTCTAATAGCACTTTTTTATCCATCACTTAAGCTACTTAAATTTTATACAGAATATACAAACTGAGGAGTATATATTAATACAGTTAACTTTACATTAACCGTATTAAGCGGTCATCAATGCTTTTACTTTTGCATTTAAGCGACTTATTTTACGCGCAGCAGTATTCCTATGAATAACACCTTTATTCACACACTTGTGTAAATTAGATTCAGCATTCCGAAATGCCAGAACAACATTTTCTTTGTCGCCAGACTTGATTATATCAACCAATTTTCTAATAGAGGTGCGAGTTTTACTTTTCCGCATCTTATTTATTAAAGTGCGCTTTGCTATTACCTTTATCATTTTTTTAGCACTCTTATGATTTGCCATATATTAATACCTAAAATACTGTACTTTTCTTTTAATTATAAAGTTTTTTTGTTAATTTGCAATATCAGTTTTTCCTATGGTTAATCTACTGCTTCTCTCTTCAATAATTTTTTCTAAACTTTGCAAGAATTCATTTTTGTTTAACCCAGGATATATTGGGGGCAATATTTCTATTACTGCCTTTCCGGGATTCTTTCTCAGAGAAAGTATGCTTTTTGGCCAAAACAAACCAGTGTTTAAAGCAACCGGTAACACAGGAACAGATAATACGCTATATAAAGCAGCAATACCTGGTTGATATTTTATATTTTGGTTTATAGTTGTTCTTGTACCTTCAGGAAATATTATTATGCTTCTATTTTCTTTTATACGCATTTTTGCTAGTTTGATTATATGGCGTATAGAACTGATACCATCTGAACGGTTAATAAAAATCATTTTCAGCGCTATAAGATGCAAACCAATGAATGGAATCCATTTCAATTCACGTTTTAAAATAAAAACCGCTTTTCTAAATAGTAGTATAAAAATAAATGTTTCAAATGGAGATTGGTGTTTAGATGCAATGATAAAAGGTTGCTTAGGGATGTTTTCCATTCCCCTCACTTCATATTTAATGCCACATAATAAACGCAGCATGAATAATACAACTCTCACCGAACAGACGAGGAAAATGGTTATTACACACTCAGAAAAGAAAATTACAGGGAGAGTAATGAAAGTATAGAATACCTCCCATAACATAAGAAAGAAATTAAACAATAAACTTGAAATCACAAACTCACATAAATTTATTTAAATTTAACTTTATTACAAATTAAAAACAATAAATTTAATTATTGATCATCTGAGTAATAGGATGCGAATCAGCTAATTTGTCCTTTAACTTTTCGTTAGCAATATGAGTATATATTTGTGTTGTAGAAAGGTTAGTATGGCCAAGAACTTTCTGTATCAACACAATATTTGCTCCGCTATTTAGTAGATGGGTAGCAAAAGAATGCCTAATCACGTGTGGAGAGATCTTATTTTCATCAATATTGCATTTTCTTGCCAACTCCTTCATTAATTGACCGACCCTCTGCCTTGTAATTGGTTTATTAGGTTTATCACCTGGGAATAGCCAATCGGATTCCTTTTCTTTAGAGATCAGATTATCACGAACTGATAAATAATTTCTAAGGCTCTGCAATGCCTGTTCATTAAAAAGAACTTGCCTCTCTCTACCACTTTTCCCTTTTATTATTATATAGCATTCTTTGTTATTACTGTTTATTAAATGTGACACTTCACATAATTTCATACTAATTAGTTCAGAAACACGCATTCCAGAAGAGTAAAGGATATCTAAAATCGCACATAGCCTTTTACTGCTTATCTCCTTATTCGATTCGCTTGCTGATTTTCTCGCTGTGTCCATTAGCAAAAATATTTCTTCGACACTTAAATACTTAGGCAAAGGACGAGAAACTTTTGGATTCTTTAATTCAGCATCATTAGCCGGCGCTGGATTAAAATTTATTATTCCGTCATTAAATAGACACTTGTAAAAATTTTTCATAGCGGATATTTTTCTTGATATAGAGCTACTTTTATATTTTTTTTGTGTACATAAAGATTTCACATAATCTTTAATATTGGTTTTGTTTACACCAACCAAGGTAGTGCCGCTTTCCAATAAAAATTCTTCAAACTGGTGTAAATCCGAACGATAACTTTCCAGAGTATTTTGTGCAGCGGACCTCTCTGAAGCTAAAGCATCTATGTAATATGTTATGTAAAGATTTTCTTTTTTATTTTGCGACTGTTTATTTTTCATTATCAGTTCCTATATTTATTTCTTTGGCTATAATTTGACTAGAAGTGTTCCCTGTGTTTCTTATGAGAAAATATGAGACAAATAAAGCATTTATCAATAGAGTGAACATCACAAACTTTTGCTTTAACCTTTTTCTTAAATTTAATCTTACTCTTATCATAGTTAAATTATAACGTTAAATCTATAAAAAACACCTTATAAAGTGAGCTCTACTGTAAATATAGAATACTTCTTAGCTGTATCTATCTATATTTATTATAACATAACATTGATTATAATTCTAACATGGACAGATAGAGATTCCAATTACGTTAGTGTTATGGGTGCTAATAAATTTTTAATATACACCTTTACAAAAGAAGAAATCAAATGGCATCTTTTTTTAATAAAGTGCTAATAAAAGGAACGGTCACATTTGACCCTATAGATTCATTATCTATCTTTTCTATAATTTTATCAATGCTATAGAAAGAACGTTCTATTCTTGCTAAAATATAATTAATCACTTTTAAATCAATTTTTAACTGTTTATCTGAAAATCGTTTTATTAGCATAATTCTTAATAATTCCTCGCTTGCAGGCAAAATTTTTACGCTGATAGTTGATAATATTCGAGAACTTAAATCTCTTAGTTCGAAGTTAAGCTTTTTTGGTGAAATTGAAGAAGTGATTAGCAGCCTCTTGTCGTTTTCTTTCATGTAATTGTAACAATGTAATAACATTGCTTCATCTTTAATGTTTTGTACGTCTTCTAAAATAAAAGCATCGCTATACCTAATCTCGCTTACGAAGTTATTCACATTGATAAAGATTGCATCGTTTATTGATTGCCAAATATAAGCAAGATGAGTTTTACCGGAGCTTTTAGGTCCAAAAAGAATCAGACATTTCCAAGATAAATCATTAACTACCGAATTATATACGTGCTTATTTTCATCTAAGATGATGTAATTTTGCCGGCTATAATCAGCTTGATTGTTGTTAAATAAATTTAATTGCACGTTGAACCTCTTACGTAACCTCTTTCTGGTAGTAATTTTTGCGCAGAAATTTACTTACGCTCCTCAAATGTGTCAGGTATTCTGGGCTCATTTCTCCTCTTACCATAAATTGATTATGCAAAAGGTCTGTTAGCCGTTTTTATAAAGCTCACTTTTAAAATATTTATTGATTGCATATTCTACTGATACATTGAACATTGCTATTATTGGAATAAAAAGTAATATACCTGTAAATCCAAAATATGAAGCGCATATAGTAATTCCCAGAATAATTACAGTTGGATGTATATGAACTTTTTTTCCTATTAATAGAGGAACTAATATGTTTGAATCTATTAATTGCCCAACACCAAATAATAGCAAAACAGCAGCACTTTCAAACCATCCACTAAATTGAGTGATAGCGCTCAAAAACCCAATAATGGTATATAATAATGGCCCTACGTAAGGTATGAACGTTAACATTCCTGATAAAATTCCAATAACAATAGAGTGTTTCAATCCGATTATGCTCAGGCTTACAGAGTAAAAGATCATCATGACAATACATACATTTACCTGCCCCTTTAGATAATTAGATATAATGAAATCCACTTTGAAAAAATAATCTGCAATTTTTCCCCTGTAAGGAATAGGGATTAATTTATTAGCTTTTTCTATAATTAAAGGCCAATCACGTAATATATAGAAAAACACTACAGGAGTAATCACCATTAATGATACCGTGTTAAAGCTTGAACTTAACACTTGGATTATAAAGTTACTAGCAATATCAAGAGCATTCATGAAATAAGATACATAGTTGCTGTAATTTTCTGCTAGATTTTTAGATAAGTGATCAAATAAGCTATCCTCGATTTTTATATTAAGAAATTCTAATACAGAGGGGATTACTTTAAGCTCTAATGAAGGCACTTTACTCACTAAGAAATTTAATATTGAAGTAATTTGAACATATATAATAGGTAAAACAAATGTTATGACTAGTATAAAAGCTATTAATAAAACAAGTATTATAAAAATTACAGAACATGAACGTGGTATTCTATACTTTTCAAACTTAATTACTAGCGGATTAAACAAATATGCAATAATAATAGATATTAAACATGGAAAAATCATAGTACGCATCAGGAATAACACCCCTATTATAAAAAGCAGTATGAAACAAATAGTTATATGACGTTTTTGCATGTGTTTAGCATAGCTAATTTACTGAAAAATATGCAATTTATTTTTCCTATGTTGAAAGTATTTTACGATTTGTAATACTATCGTTTTTTACTAAAATTTAGTTGTTTAATCCGCAGGCAAAGATAGATTTTGAGCTCTCTAAATATCTCTTTTGCTATTATAATTATGCTAGTTAATAGGGGAAGTAACTTTTATATGATGTCAGAAATTTTATTTTTCGGAAAGAATCTTGGATAGAGAGGAAAGCTTCTACAAAAAGAAATATGTGCGCTAAGAAATACAAAATAGCAGCATTAATAGTTGCAGCGGGAGTAGGCAGTAGATGCAATTCTACGATTCCTAAGCAATATATAAAACTGGCAGGTAAATCTGTTTTATTTCATACAATTAAAAGATTTCTGGCTAACCAATATATAGATTACATAAGAATAGCAATTAATAGAGACCATGAAAGTTTCTATGAGAAAGCTATATCACTAATTACAGACACTAAATTACTAAGCCCTGTATACGGAGGAGAAAACAGGCAGAGTTCAGTTAAACTAGGGCTTGAAAGCTTACAAAAAATTAACCCAGATTTTGTAGTTATACACGATGCTTGTAGGCCTTTTGTGTCAGATGTTCTGATAGATAACTTGGTTGAATCTATGATTAATGATCAATATACAGGAGTAGTTCCAGCAATAGAAGTTGAAGACACTATGTCATTGGTGAGTAATAGTTTTATTGAATCTACGATTTCAAGAGGAAAGCTCAGAGCCATACAAACCCCTCAAATTTTTAATTTCAAAGAATTATTATCATGCCATCAATCAGTCAAAGAATTTACTGACGATTCATCACTAATGGTAGAGCACAAAAAACATGTTGCGATTATTAAAGGTGAGAAAAGCAATTTTAAGTTAACCACAAAAGAGGATATTAATATGGCAAAGCTTCTTTTTGAAGAGCCAAAATTTCGTGTCGGAGTCGGTTATGATATACATAAGTTCATTAAAGTTCAAAATGGTGCTGAAAGCTTTATAAAAATTTGCGGTGTGAAAATTGAACACAACATGGCAATAGAAGCGCACTCTGATGGTGATGTTGCAATACATGCAATCGTTGATGCAATACTCGGAGCACTGGGATGTGGCGACATAGGAGAGCACTTTCCTCCTAGTTCCTCTGAATGGAAAGATTGCAATTCATCTCACTTTCTTGACTTTGCTGCTAAAAAAGCAAAAGAAAAAGGGTACAGCGTGTCTAATTTAGATATTACTATAGTTTGTGAAGAGCCTAAAATATCGCCTTACAAAGTAGAAATGAAGAAATTCATATCAAAAGCATTAGAAATTGATGATGAATTTGTAAATATCAAAGCAACCACTGCAGAGAAATTAGGTTATATTGGAAGAAATGAAGGAATAGCAGTGCATGCTTCTGTGTTATTGCATACAAACTTTTATTGGAAATAGAAACGAAAAAACTTACTTGACATCCTTTGCCAGCCCCCTTATCGTGAAACTGAGGCTATTTATTTATCTTCTCTGTACAGATTAAACGACAAAAAAACTCACGTATCTGGCGTCCCATGTTTAATTTTTTGCACTATGTGCACCTTATGTCTTTATAGAATTTCTAGGTTTTTACCTGATATAAGCTGAAATGCGCTATTTAAAACATCAAAAAACGCCGATTTAAAAAATGGATAGTGAATAACTAGCTACCCTAGGGTTTCTTTTGCCTTTTTTTCTGTTTAGTAAATTTCTTAATGTTCATAATTTAGATTAGTTGCGGCTTAAAAGCAACTAAATCGCGGTTATTAAGCGTTTAGAATAAAAAAACGC
>NZ_JAPQLK010000023.1:0-5395 GCF_028981785.1 Wolbachia endosymbiont of Drosophila leontia | reverse complement strand
ACCAGCTTGCAAATGATTGTCCTTTCCTTCATTTCTCTCCTATTACGAAGATTTTAAACAGGTTCTTATAGTGTCTTTAAAAGCTGGAGGAACAGGACTTAATTTAACAGCAGCAAATCATGTAATACATTATGACTTATGGTGGAATCCAGCAGTAGAAGCACAAGCAACAGATCGGGCCTATCGTATCGGGCAAGAACGTAATGTTATGGTGTACAGGCTACTTTCAACAGGTACATTTGAAGAGCGTATTGATGAGATGATTCAAAGCAAGAAGGAATTAGCAAACCTAACTATAAGTAGTGGCGAGAGTTGGATTACAGAATTTAACAACGATCAATTAAGAGATTTAGTTAATATAAAAAATGCACTATAGAACTTATAAAGTTTATATGTTGCTGTATTCAAAAAAAAATCAAAAATTTTCTGTTTTTTCTACTTACAACAGGTTATACAAAACTTAAGTAGAGAAATTTTTTTATGATGTACGAGATGATTTTTTGACTGATTTCAATACTGTAAAACCATAGCAGTTAGATGTATACACCCTATTGTTGCGGCCTGTTTGTATGAGCTTATACCATATATTTATGCCTTTTCCTCTATCGAAGCGGTCTTGAATAGCAATGATTAGGATATTCTGTAGTGTTAATTGACTTTTTATACTATTTGCATATAATTGTACGTAAATAATGTTGTTAATTATATAAAATCTATTATGAGTATTGAAAAGCAGAAGCTAGACATTGAAAATATTGTTAAAGCGGGAAAAAAAGTATATCTAGGATACCTTTTGCTAGATATAATTAATGATAAAAAAAACAGTTATTTTACTATAAATAACAAGAGGGGCTTATCATTAAATGAATACGTAACAGAGTCAATTAAGGAAGAAAAGGCAGATAAATTTTCTAAGCAAGTAAAGATAGGAAAAAAGAATTGCAAAATTCATATAGAAAAAAACTCTGATGATAAATATGATGTAAAGATTACTGGTACTATAGTATCTGACCGTGAAGATTCAGGTTATGAAAGTGATAGCAGTCAAGGAACTCAGACTCAAAACATTGAGTTTAAACCGAAAAATAAGTATAATGACGATGATTTCCTTGATTTATGTAGTTCACATGAATTGACGTTTAGTTGTGATAATAACGGTAATTATGCTTTTAATACTAAAATAGATGAGCATATTATCGGTGGATTAGACAAAATTGATCTCTACCCAATACATATATCCAACCTTTATCAAATGATAAATTATGTAAATGGTGATACAAAAAATCCTGATGTATTAATTGCTATGGCAACAGGATCTGGAAAATCATTTACACAAGCACTATGGACTTTTGTATTAGATTTAGCAGGTTATCATGGAGTCTGTGCAGTTCATCAGGATGCTTTAGCACATCAACTAAGAGAAGATTTTTGTAGGCTATTACCAAAAAGTATCACTGATAAAGTCAAATTAGGTGATAAAGGTAAAATTGATAATATAGATCCTAATTCACATATCATCACTACTCATGATATTCTATTCAAAGAAAAATCAAGTGAGTTTGAAACTATATTCATTAAAAATAATAAATGGTGGATTAGTGTTGATGAAGCACATAAGGCAACTGAGATAGAACTATATAAAAGAAATATTGAAAATTTAAAAAATCCTATCGCATTTTTAACTGCTACACCTTCAGAAGTCATTGCTAAACGAGTTGGTTGTATTATAAATCTTTCTCTTAAAGAAAAAGAAGAGCGGGGTATTTCTAAATCACCTGCTGTAAAAACTAGAACAGCAAAAAGCCGTATCCAGGCAGCTAAGAAGAGATCCAAATTTAATTTTGGAGAAAGGATAGCACTATGGTTTGCTAGTATTATCGAGAAAGAAAGATTGAGCTCAGCACATGAATGCATTGGTAGCATTGAGGAATGTGTAATCTATAGAAAAACTACTGATCCTTTTTATGTATCAGATGGTAATGAAGGTGATATTAGAAAAAGCATAAGATGGAATGTTCATCTTCCAATAGGGGAGAAGTTTCTAGGTTTGGTTGGACGCGGCAGTCATGACTCAGTAGTCAATTTTCATCTCATGCTAAATGGTAATCAGATTGGTAGTGCATACGAAAATGGAAATAAAATTTCTCGTGAAAATGTATATGATTTTTTTGGATTAGGCGCCTTATCTGATCATGGAGAAAGATTAGATGAAGCATATTTGCAAAAATATGAAGAATCAAAACAAGAGTTGAGAAAAGCAGGTTTATGTAATTATTTGATTGATCATCATGGGTATGATTCAAATAAAGCAGAAAATTTTATAGAGAATAACGTAGACTATTCTAATAATGCTGCAAAATATCAAGAATTTCATGTTCTACATGGTATCATTGAAAATACTATCTCATATCTCACTGGTTATGATAGTATTACTTTAGATTACAAAAGACGCCACGATTTAGACTCATTAGTTAAAGAAGTTAAGGCAAAATTATCATCCAAAAATATCGGAGATACTAGAAAGCACATATCAAAAGATCTGGTTAGTGAAGGTATTCCACAAGATATAGCTGAGGGTATAGCAACTCGAGAAAGAACAGTTTTATCGGCTTTATTACAAGCCAGGGGTGACGATGCATTCCTTAAAATGATTGTTGATAATTGGGCACTTGATAAAAGAATTCATAACCAATATTTAGGGACAGATAACTGCTCCTATAGTCCTCTTTTAGCATTACAAGAATTTTGTCAAAAGCATAAAACTATCTTTTTAGTTAATGGTTTACAAAAGAGTGCTACAAAAGTTGAGGATAATAAGCCATTTTTTAACTTAAAAGAAAAAAGCTTTAAACTATCTGATGATAATCATGATAAAGAGAAGAATCTTACAAAACATAAATTAAGTACTATAGAGGCGTTAGATGATACAACGAAACAATATTATTATGAACCTAATTATTGTTCTGCAGAATACACTGAAAAAGTAGTTGATAAGCTGTGTAAGAAGGGGCTTATAGGCTCTTATATTACTAGCGAAAAGACTACTGGATTTAATGATCTAAATTTATGTAGTGTTGGCCTTATCACAGACAAAACAGATGACAATATTAACGATCCTGCTGAAATTATACAGGCTTTTGGTAGAAATAGAGGGTTAAATTGGGCAAAACAGCCAATTTTTTATCTTGTTACAAAATCAGGAGTAAAAGTAAGTTTTGATGTTAATGAGCTAACAAGAAATGGCTACATTAAAGCTCTAAATAAAGCTGATAAGAAACATCATAAAGAATTAGTGAAAAGACTTGGATCTAAGATTGCAAAACAAATACAAGATTATATTGATATAAATACTGAGCCATCAGGAGAAATTCATTCTAATCATTTAGAAAATAAATTAATTGAAATTATCTGGAATGAGTATGAGGATTTATACAATCAAAATAATCACGATAATCAAAAGACAAAAAACGATTTTATTGATGTTCTAAATGATACATATAAGATACTTTATTCTTATAGAGATAATATAAAAAAGAATTATCATCTGCCTACTTCAGCTCACGTGATAACTTTCATTTTAGAATTTATCACAAAAATTGTCTACTGGTTCAAAACGCATTCTTCATACAAAGAGTTTAAACAAGAAGTAAAAAAACTAGAAAATAACGAAAAAAAAGATGAATTGATAAATGAAAGAGCGTACGCACATATAATTCAAAATTATAAATATAAAGATATTATTAGCAATGGATTGGCATTGAAGAAAATCCTTTCTTTAACAGGAGATAAGGTTAAAAGTAGCACAGATTTTATAATGGAAAATCTACATGAATTCGCAAAAGAAGAAAGAAAAGAAGAATTGAACCAACTAAACCAGACTATAAAAACTTTATTAAATAAATTAGTTGTAACTACTGGTCTAAGTAAAGAGCAGAAAGAACGAATAACTCAGTACATTAATGAGAAAAATTCATGGGCTAAAGAAGTATATGATCACGCGCAGTCATTATTTTCGAATGATCAAAAGATTGGTTCAAATGATATATCTAGTATAATATTTAATCTGATTTCAAGTGACTCTACAATTAAGCAGTATTTAGAGAAGGAAAAAATTACAAAAGAGAAATTTTATGTTAATGTTCTTAATGGCCTATCTATTTTTACAGAATTGCAAAATTCTCCTCTAATAAAAGAGTTAACTAGTTGTAATTGTGAAAATGTTATAGATAAAGATAAGGCAGAACAATACACTGTAAATAGTATAGCTCATTATTTTCAGTCTAAAGTTTACCAAAAATTACTTAATGATTTCATATCACCGCTTAAAGAAGAGCACTTACTTGCTATTTTAAGTGCAGTTTATCCAGAAGATAATGCTAATAAAACAGAACTAAATAGTGAAAAATTGAAAAAAATCTTGGAGTTTAAGAAAGGTATAGATGATGAAGAACGATTTAGAGAAGTAGTTAAAAAATGTGGAGATATAGAAAAAATACAGGATATTCAAGAGAGTATATATAAAGTATGCTTTGAAATTCTACACTGTTATTGTTACTATCAAAACATGTCTGAAAAGGGTGATCTGTATTGCAGTGATAAAAATAATATTATTCCTAGAGACAAGAATCTGGCAACACCGGAGTTATATAAAAGAACAAATAATAAGAAAAATTCAATATGGGGTTATAGCAGTAGAGGCTCTGATTTTGATATAGGCATGATGTGCAATAAGATTCAATTTATCAGTGGTAGTCTTAAGTCATTTGATGATACTAGTGAAATAGATCTTTTAGATCAAATACAGAAGGTTCAGCATGGACAAGAGGCTGCAGATAATCTTCAACTATTTAATAGAGCTCTTAAGTATCCTAAAAACAATACGACTAGTACAAATAGAGAAATAGAAAAAGTAGCATCAAAACTAGGTGATTTGAAGCCATTAACAAGTAAGGATTATGACAATGCTGTGCAGCAGGTACGTTCAGCTTTTTCTCCCCCAGCTACTTAACTTGATCACGAAGAGTGTTCAATAAACCGTACGCGGCCAAGTTAAGGAAAAGTGTGACTTAAGGCTGAAAAGCCAACCTTTGTACTCTTGCCGCGCTCTGCAATACCGGAAAAACTTTGTTTCTTATGATCTTTTTGGCTGGCAAACTGCAATAAAAGTTGAATCTATTGCATTTTTAGTATTCGAATAAACAGCATTAATTTTGATGAAGTAGATCTAATTTTAAAAATAAACGTTTTCGACCGGTAATTGCGTTTCTAAGAACCTGTTAAGGATCTCGAAAATATGAGGTAAAATAAGCATAGTTAAGAAAGAGATATATCTATGCAAAAAAGCTATCCAAGCGATATAAGTAAAGAACAATTTGAAAAAATTAGACCAATACTG
>NZ_JAPQLK010000022.1:0-3861 GCF_028981785.1 Wolbachia endosymbiont of Drosophila leontia | reverse complement strand
CCAGCTTGCAAATGATTGTCCTTTCCTTCATTTCTCTCCTATTACGAAGATTTTAAACAGGTTCTCAGACCTCTAATGCATCAATGTACAGACTTACACCTTTTAGTTGGTAATACCATTCTAGACGTTTATCATTCGTTTTAGAAAATACTATAGTTGAAATAGCACAGTTACTCACCCCATAAATTTGGTGCTCTCTTTCAATCAAAGGTGTCTTGCTGCTTGAAATGTTTTCTTTGTAAAAATTTGGCTTATCTTTATATCATCTCATTCAAACAGCATTAACATAACTTATGCCTTTTTTAGATGTAGAAATTTTCTAGGAATTGTCTTTTTGAATTCTATGGTATTTTGTTTAACATTGAAACAAGAGGCCAGTGTCACGCACTGGCATGACACCCATTTGTTCCTATAGTTGTCTTTTCTCGTCTACCTTATTTTGCCACTCTGCTGAACAGATACATAAAGAAAGTGGAAAATTGGACATTCTCAACTCAGCTCCTGCAGATTAAAAATTAAGTTGAATAAAAATTGGATTTGACGCAGTTTTTTCCCATAGTTTAAGAAATTAAAAGTTTAACGATTAGAATTATAATTACAAACCACAATAAAAAATAGACTTTTCCATTTGATTTATTTTTAATTTGGATGTTTTCTAATTTTTTATCAGCTATTAGGTTTAATTTTTCTATAAGGCTAAATATCCCTTGGATTGTTTTTACAGGATAAGAACTTCTAATTTTTTCCCTATACCCTATTTTACTTTCATGTTGACTGCTTATCCACGCTTCAACTACTTTCCACATATTGATTTCTGGGTAGATCTTTCTACATGTCCCTTCCAGTAAAATCATAGTTTTCTGCAGCAATAACAATTGTGTTTGAACTTTCATATCAAAATCACCAGTTATTTTTAATAGCTGAGCAAGTAAACTAGCAAATGAAATCTTCTGTATAGGCTGCCCAATAATGGGTTCACCTATTGCCCTGCAAGCTGTGACAAAATTTCTATGCTGTGATGAAACGTAACCAGCTTTAAAGTGCATTTTTGCAACGTGATCATAATCCCGATTTAAAAAGCCTTTGAGTATCTCTATAACGTAATAGCATGTCTCACGATCTATTCTACCCATGATTCCACAATCCAGAGCAATAATATTGTTATTACTATCAACCATTAGATTTCCAGGATGCATATCAGCATGAAAAAAACAATCCCTGTATACCTGATTACAAAACGATTCTATAAGATTGATAGCTATTTGCTTATGATTATTCAGTTTTTCAACTTCGTATATTGGCGTTGCTTCTATCCATTCTAATGTTAAAACCTTTTTTGCAGTTCTATTCCAATCTATTTCAGGTACATAAAAACCTCTGTCATTTTTTGTGTTTTTCTTTAGTTCCGAAGAGTGAGCAGCTTCAAAACGTAGATCTAACTCTAATCGGCAAATTTCAGCAAAAGTTTTAACTAATTCAATTGGCCTCAGCCTTTTTGATTGTTCGCTAAATTTTTCTGCAATTTCTGCAAGCCAAGAAAGCATTTTTATATCTCTTGAGAATGTTTTCTCAATATTTGGCCTTAAAACCTTCACAGCAACTTCCTTACCCTCAGTTGTAACCGCTCTATGCACCTGAGAAATCGATGCTGCTGCAATTGGCTTTTCAGAAAAGCTTGAAAAAATGTCGCTCAATTTACAATTAAACTCACTTTCTATAGTTTTAACTGCTATTTTATGTGAAAATGATGGCAATCTATCACATATCAATAACAAGTTACTTGTTATATCTTCATTTAAAACATCAGTACGTGATGAGATAGACTGCCCAAACTTAATGAACACCGGACCTAATTTTTCAAGAGCACACTTTAGCTTGTGGCCTTGTATTTTATTTATTGATTTTTTTGATGGTGGAAGTAAATAAGGTAATATATTGTAACGCGTCAGCACCGTAGTTATGTGCAGAAGACGCAAAATATTTTGAATCATTTCGCTGCGTAACTGCTAAATATTTCATTTAGGGTTCTATTTTTCATAATCTCATCAGGCTTGCCTTGGCAATAGATAGTATTATTTATACAAATTATGTAATCTGAGGATGGTAGAGCAGAGTTAAGATCATGAGAAGTCATAAGAATCGATACCAATCGTTTTTTTGCTATTTTATTTATAATATCATAAAATTTAGCCCGCGCGTTAATATCCATTGCACTAACTGGTTCATCTAGAATGATCAAGTCAGGCTCTGCAATTAAACAACGTGCAAGTAGCAATAATTGTGTTTGCCCTGCAGAAATTTCTAACACTTGATTCTTCAAAATGTTACCGATACCAACCAACTCTATCGTTTCTGTAATAATGGATTGATTTTTCTTTAGTCTTTTCAAGGAGCTATTTAAAAGGAAATATTCAACTGTTATTGGCATCAAATTACTAATACTAAAATTTTGCGGCATATAGCCAATTTTTATGTTGTCAGCAAATACGATATTACCGGTACAGCTTTTATTTATGCCAGCAATTGCTTTCACTAAAGAGGTTTTACCTCCACCATTTGGACCAAGTATTGTAACTATGTCTCCTCTTTCGATGAACATATTGATATTGTCAAGGATTCTTTTACCATCATATGTGAGAGCAAGATTTTCTATTTTTAGAACACGATTATTGACATTATTCAATTTATTGACAAAATTTAACTTCTTCTCAACGTTTATATGAGACATTTACTGACTTTTTTTCTATTACTTTCATTTACACTATACTATAATATCGCCTTTTCATCCAATTTAAAAGTTGTAGTTACAATCAAACCTATCCACTCACTTGTAGCTTCTATTACAGAAGGGATTTTAGAACCGGAATTGCTTGGCTATGCAACATCTGCGCATAATTATATATTAAAGCCATCTGATGCGAGTAATTTAGAATCAAGTGACGTTATATTTTATGTTGACGATAACTTAGAGACGTTTGTTCAAACTTTCGCCAAAAATAATAAAGAACTAGTGCAATTGTCAAAGGCAATCAACCTACTTCCTACTCGGCCACATTCATTTTCTAGAAAAATTACTCACATTAAAGATGAAAAAGATTTACACATTTGGCTGAGTCCCGAAAATGCAAAGAGCATGATACTTTCTGTAAGTGCAACATTGTCTAACATAGATAAAGAAAATTCCCATCGATACAACTCTAATGCAACAAAAGCTATAAAAAAAATAGACCAAGAAGTAAAAGAAATCATGAAAGAACTGAATGATTTTAAAAATCAAAAATATATCGTCACTCACGATGCTTATCAATATTTTGAAAAATATTTTGGTTTAAATCACCCAAGCGCCATTCTTTTCATAGAAGAGGATTCTTACATAGGTATGAGGAGTTTAATGAAGCTAAAAAAGATAATGAAGGAAGAAAACGTTAAATGTATATTTGCTCATTCACAGGAAGACAGCATAAAGCCTAATGCTCTTTCTAATGACGCAAAAATGGTAGTTCTTGATCCTATTGGATCAGACATAGAGCCTGGAAAAGATGCATATCTAGCTATAATCAATAACATTGCACAAAATTTTAAGTCTTGTTTTGTTGAGTAATAAGTTCCCTTTTAGCTTACTGTTTTATTGTTCTGCATTTATTTGTCCTTTACATATTATGCAGGTTTAGAATTATGCTTTATTCTTACGTTTATGTCTTGGCCCAATACAATCAATAAGTTAAGCAAGTATTCTAAGGAGAACCCTTCGATTTTTGACCTATTGATTTGAGATACTTTAGGTTGATCAATCTTTAGAACCTGTTTAAAATCTTCGTAATAGGAGAGAAATGAAGGAAAGGACAATCATTTGCAAGCTGG
>NZ_JAPQLK010000021.1:124-13584 GCF_028981785.1 Wolbachia endosymbiont of Drosophila leontia | reverse complement strand
GATTTTCAATAGGTTGCTTATAATTCTAACTATAGTTAGCCTTTCATAAGTAGCGATGCAACAAAGCCATCCCAGTGTCAAGCACTGGGATGACACCATCTGCCACGCAAATTGCCTGCAAATTGCAATGTTCGTACAGTTGTGTGGTAGATGCAAGTAGCTGACACTGGGATTTGTTGTGTTTAACAAAAACAAATGTTCGTACAAATATATTCTAGTTATATGATAAAATAAATGAAATTCACATCTTAAAAGGATCATATACATCGATTTCCTTAGAATTACTCTTTTTCAATTTTTCACTTAATAATCTTAAAATAGGCTGTAAATCACCATTAATTGATAAGCACAGCACTTCTTTATTGAGATAATTAGCTAGGTGATTCTTCTTTTCCAGAATTTCTGCTTCCCTCAATAAGTCGCATTTGTTTAATACTACAATCTCTTCTTTTTCAACAAGATCACTATTGTAAAGTTCCAATTCATTATGGATACAACTATAAGCCGAAACAACGTCATCGTGAGTTACATCGATTAAATGAAGTAAAATTTGACACCTTTCTATGTGCTTTAAAAATTTATGCCCGAGCCCAACTCCAAGGTGAGCATCAGTAATTATTCCAGGAATATCTGCTATTACAACTTCGCTATCATCCACTTTTACCATGCCTAAATGAGGTCTTACGGTGGTAAATGGATAATCGCCTACTTTTGTATCGGAATTTGAGCAGCGAGTCAAAAATTTTGATTTACCTGCGTTTGGCATGCCAATAATTCCAACATCTGATAAAACTTTTAGTTTTAATAATACATGTTTTTCTTCGCCAGGCTGACCGTAAGTAAAATGTCTTGGTGCCTTATTAGTAGAAGATTTAAAATTAGTATTTCCAAGTCCACCTTTTCCACCCTGTGCTACTTGAAATTCCATACCAGGCTTGTCAAGGTCTACTATTATCTCTTCACTTTCTTCATCAATTATTTGTGCACCGACTGGAACTTTAAGTATAACGTCTTTCCCTGCTGTGCCAGATCTATCCCTGCCTGCACCATTTTTTCCACTATCTGCTTTAATGTGTCTTCTATAACGAAAATGAAGCAAAGTGTTGAGATTAGCGTCGCTGATGAAAACTATGTTTCCACCCTTTCCTCCATTACCACCATTTGGACCACCAAATTCAACGAACTTTTCTCGACGAAAACTTGCACAGCCATCACCACCGTCACCGGCTTTTAAACACAATTTTACTTCGTCTATAAAACCCATGCTAACCCACGATAATATTTAGCATCCTTTCCTAACGTGCTTTCTATTCTCATTAGCTCATTATACTTCGCGAGTCTATCAGAACGCGATAGCGACCCGGTTTTTATTTGCCCGCAATTTGATGCAACTGCTATATGAGATATTGCTGTGTCTTCTGTTTCACCTGAGCGATGAGAAACAACAGCTTTATAGCCATTTGATTTTGCCATTTCAATAGCAGCAAAAGTTTCTGTTAACGTCCCTATTTGATTTGGCTTGATCAGTACAGCATTTGCCATTTTTTCCTCTATTCCTTTGCATATCAGTTCACAATTTGTAACAAACAAATCATCCCCAACCAATTGAATTTTACTCCCCAATTTTGCAGTAAGTAATTTCCAACTTTCATAGTCGTCTTCACTCATTGCATCTTCTATAGAAATTATTGGATATCTTTCCACAAGATTACAATAATATTCAGTCAACTCTTCTGAAGTAAGATCTCTGTGTTCAAATTTGTAAATTCCATCTTCATAAAAAGTAGATGAAGCAACATCAAGGCCTAGTGCAAAATCACTTTGCGCTGAATAACCTGCTGATTCTATAGCGTATATGATCAAATCAAGTGCTTCTTCAATACTTTCAATATTTGGTGCAAAACCACCTTCATCCCCTACATTTGTGCTATAACCTTTTTTCTTAAGAATGCTACGTAAGTTGTGGAATACCTCCGCAGATATTCTAATCGCTTCGCTGAAAGTCTCAGCACCGACCGGAAGAATCATGAATTCTTGGAAATCGAGCTTATTGTCTGCATGTACTCCACCATTAATTATGTTAATGAGTGGAACCGGCATAACACTCGTCTGCTTTCCTCCCAAATATCTATATAGCGGCATTTTGAAACTGTTTGCTGCTGCTTTTGCA
Source organism: Wolbachia endosymbiont of Drosophila leontia (assembly GCF_028981785.1). Lineage (NCBI taxonomy): Bacteria > Pseudomonadati > Pseudomonadota > Alphaproteobacteria > Rickettsiales > Anaplasmataceae > Wolbachia > Wolbachia endosymbiont of Drosophila leontia. Next base: position 11,414 of record NZ_JAPQLK010000021.1, on the reverse strand, counting down.
ACTGCAAGAGACACACCCAAAGTTGCATTTGCTCCAAGTTTTGATTTGTTTTTTGTTCCATCCAGTTCAATTAATGCTTTATCAATTGCATTTTGGTCCGCTGCATTCATTCCAATGATTTCATCTGCTATTATCCCATTTACAGCTTGAACAGCTTTCAGCACTCCCTTACCACAATACCTTTTCTCATCTTGGTCCCTGAGTTCCAAGGCTTCTAATTTACCGGTTGAAGCTCCAGAAGGTACAGATGCTCTGCCTACTGCTCCATCACAGAGCCCAATCTCTACCTCAACGGTTGGGTAACCCCTGCTATCTAAAATTTCTCTTGCAAATACGTTATTGATTATCTTATTCATTACATTAAACCTTAACTTCCGCAATAAGTGCTGCAGTTTCCTTTGCCAATTTAGCTATATTACTACCAGCACCAATAAATAATACTATATCACTTGAACTTGTCGAATCACTAATAAAATGTGAAATGAGCAAAGCATCATTCATAATTTTTGTGTTATTAAATCCATTACTGATTAAAGCTTTTTGTATATCATCAATCCCACAACCAGGAATAGGCTTGTCTTCTGGGGGATGAACAGGAGTGAGGATGACATAATCAAACATCATGAAAATTCGTATGAATTCATCAAAAAAATTACGAATGCGGGCAAAACGAAGTGGTTCGATAATTCCTATTACTTTTCCTTTAGTAATCGAACGTGCAGCCGTTAAAGTTGCATATATTTCATTTGGATGATGGGCATAATCCTCAATTAACTTAACACCTTTAATATCGGCAATCAAAGAGAATCTTCTTGCTACTCCTTGAAATTCCAAAAGGCCTCTTTTAATATCTGCATCGCTAATTCCGAGCTTTATCGCAACTGATATTGCAGCTAGGGCGTTGCTTACTTTGTGAATTCCAATTGCATTTGATAGTACTATGTTTTTTAAAGGGCTGGATCCCAGTGTCACGCACTGGGATGACATCTCTGTACACTTTCCTTTTGTCATTCCAGCACGTAATGCTGGAATCCAGTTGTTCAACACATCAAATTCTATGCTGTTAGCATGCTGTTTAATGTTGCTGGCTCTTATGCTACCATTCTCAAACCCAAACGTTATAGAATTACCCGCATCATAATCGATGTCTACAGAATCAGGTAAAACTGCAGAACCTGCATTATTCACGAATTGGGAAAATGCATTTTTGATATTATCAAATGTGCCGTAATAATCTATGTGGTCATTGTTGATACTTGTTATGACAGCAATCTTTGCAGGGATTTTTAGCATAGTTCCATCAGACTCATCAGCCTCGATCAGAAAAGTGTCACTCCCTCCAAGTTTGAAGTTGCTCTTATAGGAATTTAATATCCCTCCTACAGTTACAGTCGCATCAATGCCAGAATGATCAAAAATGGAAGCAATCATAGCGGTTGTTGTTGTCTTTCCGCTTGAACCTGAAACCGCTATCACATATTTACCTTTCATAATTTCAGCAAGTATGTCTGATCTATGCAAAACGGTTTTATTGTTATTTTTTGCCGCAATTAACTCCACATTATCAGATTCTATTGCAGAAGAATGTACAACTATTTGAGCTTGGCTTATATTATTAGCATTGTGACCAGTAAAAACCTCTATACCTAGCTTTTGTAACTTATTTATATTGTCGTTTGATTGTGCATCACTGCCTTGAACTTTGCAATTGGAATTGTGAAGAATTTCAGCAATGGCACTCATTCCGATTCCACCTATACCAATAATATGTATTATTCCTTTTTGAGTTTTGTTAATATTTAGCAGTAGATGTTTACTCATTACTAAATTTATTATAGTATAATTTAAAATCCTCATAGTATCGAACCCTCTTACCGAATACAATGATAAAAAACCTAACCTTTCTATGTCTAATATTTGTTTTGATAAGTAGCTGCAGTTTTAGCAACAGGTTTAACTGCACTGCAGGTCATTATAAAATTGGCAGCAGCTACACAATAAATGGTATAACTTATTATCCAAAAAACTGTAAACACTATGAAGAGATAGGGATAGCATCGTGGTATGGAATAGAAGATCATGGCACACTTACAGCAAATGGTGAAGCGTTTAACCGTCACTTGATCTCTGCAGCGCATAAGACTTTGCCCTTACCCTGCTTTGTTCTTGTCACTAATTTAGAAAATGGAAGAAAGCTTGTTACAAGGGTTAACGATAGAGGGCCTTTTATTGAAGGCAGAATAATAGACTTATCAGAAAAAGCAGCTCAAGTCTTAGGATTTCATAAATCTGGGCTTGCAAAAGTAAAAGTTCAATACCTAAGAAAGATGTCAGAACAATTGATACAAAATACTCCTCATTACAGAAAGCAATATGAAAAAGAAATGCAGAAACGTCATCCGAAACAAGACAATGCAGAAAGTAAGGGATATGTTGCATTTTTTAAAAGTGCTCAGGCTGCTAAATCAGCTGCATCAAAGCTTCGCAATCAAGGAATAAAAAATGTTAGATTGCTTTTTAAGAACGATCAATATTGCGTGAAAGTGAGTTATAGGTAGTGGTGAGTGCAGAATTTGAAAGATTTGGTTAATGTAAGGAACGCTGGCTAACTATTGTAAGTTAAAAATGTGATATAAAAAAGATATCAACAATTTATAGCTATGCCACCGCGATATCTCTTAGCCGCTAACACGTAGCGGAATGACGAGCTTATCGTCACGCCACCGCTAACCGTCATACCGCGATTCATTCGCGGTATCTCAACCGCTAACAAGTAACGGGATGACGAGCTTATCGTCATGCCACCGCGAACCGTCATGCCGCGATTCATTCGCGGTATCTCAGCCGCTAACAAGTAGCAGAATGACAGCAATCCTACGTCATACCGTCACGGTATCTCTAGATCCCGCTAACAGGTAGCGGGATACTTGACCTTTACAGGGATGACAGTTGTCGTTTAGCTATAAATGTTAAGAAATTTACCAAATAAAAAAAAAGGCAAAGAAACCCTAGGGTAGCTAGTATTCAAATTCTCCCTTGTCTATTTGACGTCTTTTACTGTCTTAAACACTTTATAAGCGCGTTTCGGCTTGTATAGGTAGAAACCTAAAAGTTTTATAAAGACACGAGGTGCACATAGTGCAAAAAATTAAGCATGATTTACGCCAAATACATTAAGTTTTTTGTCATTAATCCACTGCAGAGATTGTGAAGATAAATAAATAGCTTCAGTTTCATGATAAGAGGGCTGGCGGAGTTTGTCAAGTAAGTTTTTCGTTTCATCCAATGCGCTGCCAAAAGTTTGTTATGCAAGAATGCACTAGCCATTTCTCACAGATTCATTTAAACTTAATCAAGTAGGAGTATTATTAACGCGAAAAGAGTTTAATTAGAGATTTAAGTGATATGGCGCGTGAGGAAGATATAAACCAATTAGTAGAAAATGGATTTGATATTAACTCAAAAGATGCAAGTGGAATCACTCTCTTGCATAAGTTCACAAAAGAAGGCGATTTGGTTGGAGTAAAGTCATTACTAGAGCACGAAGCTGATTTCAATGTCGTAGACAACGAAAATAGAAACCCTCTGCATTACGCCATTATGCATGGACACAAGAAAGTTGCTAAACTTTTTGTTAACCAACTGACAATTAATTCCAAGGATAAAAATGGATTCACTCCACTGCACCTTGCTGCACTACAAGATGACACGGAATTAATAGATTTTTTGATAACAAAAGGCGCAAAAATTAATGAAAAAGATGCCAAAGAGGGCTATACTCCTCTTCATATAGCTTCACTATACGGTTCTAAAAAAAGCGTCCAAATTTTAATTGATAGCGGAGCAAATCTCGAATGTGAAGATAACAATTTTCGTACTCCTTTGTTTTTAACCATTTATCAATGCACCGCACATTATGACAGCAGAGCAGAAATTATAGAATATCTGATAAAGAAAGGTGCAAATATAGAAGCCAAAGATGCAGAAAATAACACTACGCTTTTCCTAGCAGCGTATAACAACAAAATGCAAATAGTAAAACTTATTGCAAAAAAACAGCAAGCAAGTAACGATAAAATTAAACTTAAAGAGTTTTTTTGCACAAAAAACAACCATGGTTTTGATGCGTTAGATTGCGCTATTGAGCATAATAATAGAAAAATGGTAACATTTCTTGTTTCAAAGGGAATAGAAGCAAACGATCAAGATTTTAATGGTAACGCTAGGCTGCATAAAGCTAGCCATAATGGTAACACTAAAACAGTTAAGCTCTTATTGAAGCTTAAGGTAAACGTTAATGCTGTTACTAAATGTAACAGAACTCCCTTGCTACTCGCAGTTAAAAAAGGCCATACACAAATTGTGAAAATGTTATTGGAAGTTAGAGCCAATATGAACATTTGTGAGCAACAAGGTTTTGCACCTCTACATCTTGCTATTCAAAAGGATTATTTTGATATAGCTCAGTTGTTAACAGAAAAAGGTGCAGACCTTAACATTAAGTGCAATAACGGTCATACCGCAATAGATATGTTCATTAGCAAGGCTCATAGCAAAAAAAACATCGAAGAAAATTACAAAAAATTTTGTAGATTTTTGATGCTTTACCTGAAAGAGCTACATAGTAAACACAAAGCCTGTTGTATACTTTCAACCCTAGCTCTAAGCTTAACAATTATAGGCTTACCATTTATTTTCAAGCCTATTATTAAATACAGAGAAAGAAGTAAAATATATAAAAAAATTAGGGCTATGCTGGTCTACATTTAAGTACAAGAAGAGTATACAAAAAATACATAGCCAAAGCTAATACACGACAATTATCTGCTCGATGAAAATGAGATTAAATACATTTTTAATATTTTTATAGAAATCTATTAGTATAGATTTTGTATGCTGTTCTAATGGCTATTTTTAAATGCTTAATACTCCTCTTCATTATTTCTTGCACACATCTACCTACCAAGCAATATCCTATTAACATAGACAATTATAAGCACGATTATCCGTTGCAACAATATAACACCTCTTTGGAGATTAATGAACCGGCAATACCAGAAATTATGCCTTTACCAATAGAGTTTCCCGATCTCACAATCAGTAATCAGCTTATTTCTATTAATGTTAGTGAAGAAGTATCAGTAAAGGATTTGCTGATTGAGATAGGAAAACTTTCTGACGTCAACTTGGATATGGACCCAAAAATATCAGGTAATATTATTTTAAAGCTAAAAGATAAGGATATAAACGAAGTAATTCAGAGTATAGCAAATAGCGCCAAACTGCGTTACTCAACAAGTAATGGTGTAATTAGAATTGAGCAGGACTTGCCATACGCACAAAATTATTACGTAGACTTCATCAATATTCAACATTCTGCTCAAAGCAGTTTCGTCATTAATAACAATATTACTAACAGTGATGGAAGTAACGTTGATAGGGACTATAACAATGTTATGAAGTCTCAATACAGTAGTGACTTATGGAATTCATTAGAAAAAGGCTTGAATGCAATAATGGATGTTAACGGGGTGGATGATGGCGAATTCCTTTCATCCAACAAAGAAGCTGGTGTTATTATTTTGAATGCTAGAAAAGATATCCACAAAGCTGTTGAAGAATATATTAATAAGGTTAAGAAGTTAGCGTCTTCTCAAGTAATGATAGAGGCAAAAATAGTTGAAGTTGTGCTAGATGACAAATACCTTTCTGGTATGAACTTAAATGACTTACAAGATGGAACTAAGTCTATAATAAATCAAGATAACTCCATTATTAACCTAGCAATGAACTTTGGTGCAAATGATCTAGGAGATTTAGTAAAAAATTTAGACAAATTTGGCACTTCAACTGTAATTTCAAGCCCCAGAGTACATGCTATAAATAATCAGCAAGCGATGATTTCATTTACTAAAAACCATATTTATTTTACCTCCGATATACAAAAAGATGCTAGAAACTCTAATCAGACCTTAATTACCAAGATGAATAGCGTCCCAATAGGTGTTGTGCTAATAATCCACCCAAGCATTAACATTGATACTAGTGAAATATTCATGGATATACATCCAACTTTATCAAGAATTAACGGCTACACTAAAGATCCAGATATAGAGTACGTCGCACAGCAGAGTAAAATGAAATTAAATAGCGACATTCCAATTGTTGAAATCAGAGAAATGAACTCTATGTTAAGAATTAGGAGCGGTGAAATTATGGTAATCGGCGGGCTTATAGAACATAGAGAAGATAAGCAAAGCTTATTGCATCAGAAATCAAAAAGGCTAGCGAATAATATTAGAACAGTAGAAACTGTCATTTTTTTAAAAGCAACAATCGTACCAACATTTGGTTTGTTAGATAGAAAAGATAAGAATTTATATATATATTAAATTATCACTAAAAATTAAATATCAAACCAACTTCAATATTGTGAGTAGATATGTCATCTGCAACAGGTATCGGAACGCTAAAGTAACGATAGCCGAGAAAGGTTTTGATTTCTGGGATTATTGAATAATCAACACCAAGTTTTATTTGATAAGCAAACCAAGGAACATTCAGTGGCATTGAATTTTGGGGTGACCCATTAATCCTTTTTAATCTAAAAACTGTTGGTCCTATACCAAGACCGATGTACGGAGCAAATTGTGTATCCTGAACGCTGGGATTATAATAGAAGTTTAACAAAAACGCAAATATACTTGCTGATTTATCAAATACCGGAGGAGAATTACTATCTTCAATATTGGCTATAGAATACGCGGCTTCAAAATCAATTTTACCATTTTCTCCAGCATAGTAACCTAAAGACATGCTGCTAAACCACTGGAAATCAATTTTACCATCAAATTGCTGTATACTTTGAATTTCATTTGCCACTATATTTTTTATTATAAAACCATGATGACTTTCAACTAAAGTTAGGACTCTTTTTCCTATTTCTTGTATACCCTTTACAAATGTTTCTGAATTATCATGGTATACCTTACCACCGTTAGCGCTAACATAAAAATCAAGTTTTTTTGATTTTTCTTTTGTAGGCTCAGCTTGATCTGCAATACGTGACCACATATTTTTCTGATCAGCTACTTGGAGAATAGAAGGTTGCTTAATAGGACTATTTTCAGGTTCTTGATATTTTAAATCCTCTGTTAGTACTTCTTTTTCAGTAACCTCTTTAGAATGCATTACATCTTCATTATTGTCCGTTTCTAGTTTTAAGAGTTGTGTTCCAATAACTTGTTCAACGTGTACATAATTACCGATATAAGTAATAAAAAAATAGACACATGAAATTAAAATCAAAAATAAAGTAATAGATCTTTTAGTTATCACAAATGAACCCATAATTATCATTTATAGTATAACCATCATATCATATATTTCTTTAATGTACAAAAATTAAGAAAGAGTATTTCCAATTAAATAATTATTCTCTACGCCTGTAACATTAACTTTCACAATACTTTTAGCTTGCGCTCTTGATTCAAGCTTTATTAATGCAAAATTTTCTGCTCTACCGACATTATTTTGCTCAACCAGAACACTTTGCTTAGTGTTGATCAAGGATTGACAAAAACTGCTCATAATTCCTTTATTTACTTCTCTTAAATTTTTTACTCGTTCTTTACGCACATTCTCTGGTACTTGTGGCATTCGTGCAGCAGGTGTATTTTTCCGCTCTGAATATGGAAAAGCATGTAGGTAAACTATATTTGTTTTTTTCAGTAAATCAACTGTATCCTGAAACATTTCATCAGTTTCTGTTGGAAATCCAGCAATAATATCAGCGCCAAATGCTATATTAGGCCTCAAGCTCTTCATTTTATGACAAAATTCTATCACTTGTTCTCTGCTGTGACGACGCTTCATTCTCTTTAGTATTAAATTATTACCAGATTGTAGACTCAAATGTAAATGAGGCATAAGTCTTGACTCATTAGCTATTAAATCCATTAATTCGTCGTCAACTTCAGCAACATCGATAGAGGAAAGTCTTAGCCTCTTCAACTCTGGTATATCCTTTAAAACTCTCCTAATCATTGAACCAAGTGATGGCTTACCCAACAAATCTGTACCAAAGTCAGTAATATCAACCCCTGTAAACACTACTTCTTGATATCCATTTTCTACAAAGATCCTGATTTGCTCTATAATACTGTTTATTGGCACAGATCGATTATTCCCTCTTGCCTCAGTAATTGAACAAAATGTGCAGCTATGATTACAACCATTTTGAATTTCAATAAATGCCCTTGACTTATCTTCAAATCCATTAACTAGAACAGGTTCTACTTGGTTATCACTGACCAAGATTTTATCGTCATTTAGTAAGTAATTTTCAGCTTTTAGCTTATCTTGATTACCGAGCACTTTACTTACACCAGGAATGCTACTGTAAACTTCTGGATCCAACTGAACAGCACAACCAACTACGATAATTTCTTTATTTGGATCATTTTTGTAAATCTTACGTATCTTTTGCTTTACCTGACGTTCTGCTTCGTTTGTCACTGCACAGCTATGCACCACAACAACATTTTCTCTCTTTGCTTTTTTTAATGCTTCTTTGATTAACTCGCTCTCGTAAAAATTTAGACGACAACCAAATGTTATCACTTCATTCATGTTAGTATTTTTTGCTTTAATAGACCTAAATTATATCAAATATCCAAGCAAAGTCTCTTGCATGACTATTTTTTTGTAAATAAATGCTATGCAAGCAGCAGACACTGGGATCTCAACGATTTTCACTCAGATACAGTATCACTCCTTTGCTTATTATAGTCTTTTGACCTTTTTAAGATACAATCCGGATTGGATACTGAGTTGGTGAGTATAAAAGTATAGCTTCTACGTCATACCGCTGCGGTATCTCTTAGCCGCTAACAAGTAGCGGGATGACGATTATCGGTGAATCTAAGTTACCTTAGCTACATTTCTAGCTGTAACTATAAATGTATGGATTTTTTATCGTGCCATGTTACAATTAACGTCTTGCTAAAAATTAAATATTGATGAATGAACTAAGAAAATTAAGTATTACACAAATGCATGACGGGCTCAAAAAAAAGAGTTTTTCTGCCGTTGAACTCGTAGAGGCGCACATCAGTGCGGTTGAAAATGAGAAATTAAATGCATTTATAACAAAAACCCCAGAGATAGCAATGAAAGCTGCTAAAGCTGCAGATGAACATTTCTCTAGGCAAAAGGATGATTTAATCTCGCCGCTCATGGGTGTACCAGTTGGCATCAAAGATCTATTCTGTACAAAAGGAATAAAAACAACAGCATGCTCAAAAATGCTGGAAAATTTCGTTCCGACTTACGAATCTACGGTGTCTGACTTGCTTTTAAAAAGTGGAGCAGCCATGCTCGGTAAGCTTAATATGGATGAATTTGCTATGGGTTCTGCGAACACAAATAGCTATTTTGGCCCTGTTGAAAATGTGTGGATTAGAAAAAGTGATGGGGAAAAAGTTGTTCCTGGTGGATCATCTGGTGGATCTGCAGCATCGGTTGCTGGATTTTTATGCGCTGGAGCGTTAGGGAGCGACACCGGTGGATCTGTACGCCAACCAGCAGCTTATTGTGGAGTAGTTGGAATAAAGCCAACTTATGGAAGATGCTCGCGTTTTGGTATGATTGCATTTGCGAGTTCTCTGGATCAAGCAGGAGTCATTACTCGTTCTGTCTCTGATTCAGCATTAATGCTGGAAGCAATTTGTGGCTATGATACAAAAGATTCAATATCGAGCGAAAAGCCAGTGCCTAAATTTTCTAGCTTTATAAATGGTGATGTCAAGGGTAAGTGTATTGGTATACCAAAAGAATATAGGATGGATGGAATTTCAGAGGAAATAGTTCATAATTGGGAAAGAGTTGCTTCCTATTTAAAAGAAAATGGCGCTGAAGTTGTTGACATTACTCTGCCACATACTAAATATGCAATACCAGTCTATTATTTAATCTGTTCTGCTGAAACTTCATCCAATCTTGCTTGTTACGATGGTGTGCGTTATGGATTAAGGGTTGATGCTGATACCCTTGAAGAAATGTATTCACTAACAAGAGCAGAAGGTTTTGGTAAAGAGGTGAAAAGAAGAATTTTAATTGGCGCTCATGCGCTTTCTTCAGGTCATTATAATGAATATTACGAAAAAGCGCAGTGCATTAGGGCATTAATCAGAAATGATTTTATAAAAGCGTTTGAAAAAATAGATTACATACTTGTGCCATCTGCTCCAACAGAAGCTTTTGGCTTAAATGAAAAGCCAGATCCGTTAATTATGTGCATCAATGATGTGTTTACTGTGCCGGCAAGTCTGGCAGGATTACCTGCTATTTCTGTTCCTGTTGGGCTCTCCAATGAGGGTTTACCACTTGCCTTGCAAGTGATTGGAAATTATTATGATGAAGCTGGAATATTAAATGTGGCAAGTGTGATAGAGCAAAATTGCGGCAGAATAATTAGACCTCTTGCATAATCTATTTTTTGATAGTAATTTTTGCATTAAAATTTGCTTACGCTCCTCAACGTACTCTATGGTTCCATTTTTAGATGAATAGCAAAAACAGGGTATATTAATCTGTTTACAAAATTTTCGTGTAACAGTTCACACTTAATTAAACAGACTGAATTCTGTAATTTTGGGATGTTGAAAAATTTACCTCACGTTGTCATTCCAGCGCATAACGCTGAAATCCAGATTTATAGAAACGAAAAAACTTGCTTGACACATTTTGCCAACCCCCTTATTATGATGTGTAGTACAGTGATACAAATTAAGAATTCCCCCATCCTGTGCTGGTTCTTCGATCTGAAATCCTACTTCTACCTGATCACAACCAATGTTAATTTGTCCTATCAATGCTTTAATAATGCCGCGCTTAGTTTGCCAATCTAGTTGTTCCAGGTTCGATTTTACACTAGAATAAAAATTCTCTATGCTATTTATAATAAGACTTATTCCTTTTTCTACTGCCTTCTGATCAACTACCTTTTTTTTCTCTTCTTCTATCCCTTGTAAGCGTTCTTTCATTTTTCTCATTGTCTGTTTAAATTCTTCCTCGCTTATATATCCTTTCTCTCCTGCATTTTCTTGACTATAATAATCTTCCATTAATTTTTCGATACCTTCTTTTATTTGATTCTCTCTTCTTGCAAACTTTTTCTCTGATGATTCATCATTTTTATTTTCTAAGAACCTGTTAAGGATCTCGAAAATATGAGGTAAAATAAGCATAGTTAAGAAAGAGGTATATCTATGCAAAAAAGCTATCCAAG
>NZ_JAPQLK010000021.1:0-110 GCF_028981785.1 Wolbachia endosymbiont of Drosophila leontia | reverse complement strand
AACAATTTGAAAAAATTAGACCAATACTGGAGAGTAGCAGAAAGAAAACAAAACCAAGGAAACTTGATTTATATGATGTATTTTGTGCAGTGCTATATGTCCTAAAAAGC
>NZ_JAPQLK010000020.1:124-10846 GCF_028981785.1 Wolbachia endosymbiont of Drosophila leontia | reverse complement strand
AAGACTAGCTAACTCGGGGATTCTTTGTCTTTTTTTCTGCTTAGTAAATTTCTTAAACATTTGCAGCGTAGGTTAGTTGCAATTAAAAGCAGCTGAATTTCGCTTGTCAAGCGTTTAAAACATAAAAAACGCCAATATTTTAAAGCAGATAATAACCCCAGGGCTTCTTTTGCCTTTTTTTTATTTGGTAAATTTCTTAAATATTTATAGCTAAACGACAATCGTCATCCCGCTGCTTGTTAGCGGGATCTATGCTTTGAGATACCGCGAATAAATCGCGGTATGACGTAGAGCTCGCGTTAGCTATACTTTTATGCTTACCAACTCAGTATCCAATCAAAATCCTGGATTTCAGTGTCAAGCACTGAAATGACACCAAAAGGGCTACTGCTGTTTTGGATGGAAACCAGTGTCAGCTACTTGAATCTGCCACGCAAATCGCCTGCAAATTGCAATGTTCGTACAGCTGTGCGTCATGCGCTGGAATGGCATCAAGGGGTAACTTTTTATTTAAACAATGATTGTAAAATGATCATAATAAGAGATCTATTGAAATTTTAAAGTTATTAAATATTGACGCTATATACTTAAGTGTTAAAATAGAATGAAAAGTTTTTAGGAGTTTATATGGCAGCAGGTGGGAAAGCAAAGACAGCTAGTAAAAATAACCCTACTCAGCGTAAGAAAGCTGAGCAAAAAATGTATAAAGATAAACCGGTAAAACCTGTTAGATATATAGATCGTGATTCGCGCATGAATTATATGTCTGCTCAATATGACAACGGCAATCTGGTTGAAGATGAGGTAAGCGGCAATCCTATAAAGTGGGAAGCTGTATAATAATTGTGGTTAAAGTTACTATTAATTCTAAGGAATGTGAAGTAGAGCATGGGCTCACTATAATTCAAGCTTGTGAGGTTGTGGGCGTTGAAATTCCACGTTTTTGTTATCATGAGCGTTTAGCAATTGCTGGTAATTGCAGAATGTGTTTGGTTGAAGTGGAGGGTGGACCTCCAAAACCAGTAGCCTCTTGTGCAATGCCAGTTGCAGAAGGGATGGTTATTCACACTGATACCCCTAAGGTTAAAAAAGCACGTGAAGGTGTGCTTGAGTTTTTGCTAATTAACCACCCGCTTGATTGCCCAATTTGCGATCAAGGTGGTGAATGCGATTTGCAAGATATCACGATGGCTTATGGGAAAGGAACCAGCAGACTTGATGAGCATAAGAGGGCTGTGCCAAAAAAACACTTCGGACCACTGATTGAGACTGCGATGAATCGATGCATTCATTGCGCTCGGTGTGTTAGATTTTTGTCTGATGTTGCAGGTACAAATGAACTTGGAGGAATCGGAAGGGGAGAAAATGTAGAGATTAGCACTTACATAAAAAGGCATATTAGTTCTGAATTATCCGGAAATATCATAGATCTCTGCCCGGTAGGAGCTTTAACTTCAAAGCCTTACTCCTTTACAGCGCGTCCATGGGAGCTATCACATTGTGAGACTATAGATGTGCTAGATGCTGTGGGTAGCGCAATTAGAGTTGATTATCGTGGCCCGGAGGTTATGAGGATATTACCAAGGCTGAGCGAAGAGGTAAATGAAGAATGGATATCAGATAAAACCCGCTTTGCCTATGATGGACTAAAAGTTCAGCGTCTTGATCGACCTTATATAAAAAAAGATGGTAAATTAGCCCCAGTTGATTGGAATGAAGCATTAACTGTTGCTGCAAAGAAATTAAAGAATACAAAATCAAATAAAATAGCTGCAATTGCAGGTGATTTAGCAGATTGTGAGTCTATGCTTCTACTCAAAGAAGTGATGCAGAAGCTCGGCTCGGGGAATATAGACTGTAGGCAAGATGGTGCAAAACTTATACCAAATAATCGTGGATCGTATGTGTTCAATACCACTATTGAAGGTATAGAGAATGCGGATTTGTGTCTGCTTATAAATACAAACCCAAGGATAGAAGCACCGATCATTAACGTAAGATTGAGAAAGAGATATTTACAGGGCAACTTTCCTGTTGCAAGTGTTGGTCCTAACATTGAATATTTGTATCATGTTGAGAAATTGGGCGATAATCCTGATATTTTGAGTGAAATAGCAAATGGAAGTCATAAATTCTGTGAGCTGCTGGTAGCTGCTCAAAACCCTATGCTGATTATCGGTCAAGATGCATTAGTAAGAGATGATTCTGAATTAGTTCTAGTTCTGGCTGGCAAAATTGCAGAAAAATTTAACATGATCAGAGATGACTGGAATGGCTTTAATGTGCTGCATAAAGCTGCAGCAAGAGTTGGTGGGCTAGATATTGGGTTTGTTCCTAAAAAAGGCGAAAGGGATATTAATCAAATATTGGAACATGCAGAAAGTGGTGAAATAGAAGTGGTTTATCTTCTTGGTGCAGATGAAATTGACACATCAAAGTTAGAAAACACATTTGTAATTTATCAAGGTCATCACGGTGATAAGGGTGCACATGTGGCAGATGTTATCTTGCCTGGTGCTGCATATACAGAAAAATATGCAACTTATGTAAACACTGAAGGTCGAGTGCAAAGAACAAATTTAGCTGTATTTCCTCCAGGTGAAGCAAAGGAGGACTGGTTAATTATTAAAAATCTCTCGCAATATTTGGATCTCTCCTTACCATATGATAGTTTATTTGACGTGAGAAAAAAATTAGATACTATCGGTCCACAGTTTAGAAATGCTGATCAAGTGATAAAAAACACATGGGTGCCAATTAGCAATGGTAAAATAAATTTAAGTAATACACCTTTTACTTTAAAGGAGTGTAATTTTTATATGACGGATTCAATAAGTCGCGCTTCAGAAATAATGGCAGATTGTACTAAAGCTTTTTATGAACACGCTAGTTAATATTTTATTTATTTTAGTACCGCTACTACTTTCAGTTGCATATTTGACATACTTTGAGCGTAAGGTCCTTGCTGCAATTCAACTGAGGCACGGCCCAAGTGTAGTTGGACCTTTTGGGCTATTGCAGCCATTTGCAGATGCTATTAAGCTCCTGATTAAGGAGCCGATAATACCATTTAGAGCGAGCACCATACTGTTCATTATGGCTCCAATGCTTACCTTTATCTTGGCATTAATTGCCTGGGCAGTTATACCGTTTGGTGCTGAAGTAATTGTAGAAAATGGCCAGCAAGTAGTTATTCCTAAGGTTATAGCAAATATTAATGTTGGAGTGCTTTATGTGCTAGCTATATCGTCGCTGGGAGTATACGGCGTGATTATTGCAGGCTGGTCAAGCAATTCTAATTATGCATTTCTTGGCGCTATACGGTCGGCTGCTCAGATGATTTCGTATGAAGTTTCAATAGGCTTAATAGTTGCTACAGTCGTTATTACCACTGGAACATTAAATCTTGGAGAGATGGCGGTAGCGAAACACAATATGCCATTTTGGGTTGATTTACTACTAATGCCTATAGGAATAATATTTTTTATTTCTTTGCTTGCAGAAACCAATCGTCACCCATTTGATTTACCAGAAGCTGAAGCAGAGCTTGTCTCTGGATATAACGTTGAATATTCATCCATGCCTTTTGCCCTCTTTTTTCTTGGAGAATATGCAAATATGATTTTAGCAAGTGCTATGATGACAATATTCTTTCTGGGGGGATGGTATCCTCCGTTAGAACTTGGTTTGCTTTATAAAATTCCAGGTTTAATTTGGTTCGTTTTGAAGATAATTATACTTTTATTCGTATTTATTTGGATTAGAGCAACAATACCTCGTTATCGATATGATCAGCTAATGCGCCTTGGTTGGAAAGTATTTTTACCAATATCAGTGTTTTGGGTGATACTCATTTCAGGGGTGTTGCTCTTTACTGGGAATTTGCCTGGATCCAATGTTTAATTTCCCAAATACAAGATTAAGACGCAGGCGCTCGAGCAAATGGGTTCGCAATTTAACAAGTGAAAATAGTTTATCAGTAAATGATCTGGTTCTTCCTCTGTTTGTTCATGACAGAGAAGAAACAACTGAACCAATTTCTGGCTTACCAGGCGTAAAGTGTTATTCAATAGATGGATTAGTGTCTATAGTTAAGGAAGCTAAAGATTTAGGGATTAATGCTGTTGCAATTTTTCCTGTAGTTGATAGTAAACTAAAATCTGAAAACGCTGAGGAAGCATATAATTCTGACAACTTAATCTGCAGAGCAATTTGTGTTGTAAAATTAAAGGTACCTGAAATTGGTATTATTGCAGACGTTGCATTGGATCCATACACTATTCACGGCCATGACGGCATTTTAAAAGATAATCAGATGGATGTAGAAAACGATGAAACTATATCAGTGCTGTGTAAGCAAGCGTTTGCTTTAGCGAAAGCAGGATGTGATATAGTTGCTCCTTCTGATATGATGGATGGTAGAATAGGAAGAATCAGAAAATCATTAGATGATAACAACTTTCAAGACGTATTAATATTATCTTATGCAGTGAAATACTGCTCTAGCTTCTATGCTCCATTCAGGCAAGTCGTTGGTTCATGTGGGCTATCACATTCTATAGACAAAAGTGGTTATCAAATGGATTATAAAAATGCGCGCGAAGCAATGTGCGAAATTGAAATGGATATAAATGAAGGTGCAGACTTTATTATGATTAAACCAGGTATGCCATATTTAGATATTATCAAAACAGCAAGTGATAAGTTTAATTTTCCGATTTTTGCTTACCAAGTAAGCGGTGAGTACGCAATGATAAAAGCTGCTGCAAATAATAGCTGGCTAGATTATGACAAGGTGATTTATGAGTCTTTGATTGGTTTCAAACGTGCGGGTGCAAGTGCAATATTCACTTACGCTGCACTTGATATTGCAAAAAATTTAAGTGCATAAGCCCTATAAAATTATTAAAATTTTGGCGCACGTTCTTCTACTGTTGCTGCATATTACCTAAAATCTTTCAATACATGTTTTAAGTTGTTGATAAGTCCGTTACAATACAGTATTATAAGTAATATAAACCAAGTGTTACTTAGAACATGGGGATTTTTTTTAAATTTTTGGGAAAGATGCTAGGTAAGGTTTTTCCTGCCAAAACAGTAAGCTCTCTTTTAGGAATAGGATATTTACCAAGTTGGCAGAGCTATTGGTCTTCTTTTTTAATATTATTTATTGTCGATGTTATATTAATTCTTACATATGGAGGCGAATACTTACTATATAAAATGCCAGACTCAGGAATAGTTGTAGCTGCTGTTTTTACAAAATTGGCAATAGTTATGTTAGTAATGCAATTAATTGGAATATTTGTTTTTCATGCTCAAGACCCTTCAGCAAACAGTGGTGAAGAAATAGTAATACAAATAGCGTCAGGGCAAGTACTGACTGTAGCACTTTCAATGCCAGCAATAATGTCAATTTATTATGCTGTAAGTAAACTCTATGGGAATATATGTAAGCAGATGTTTCAATGCCCATTTTGGTTTAATGATTTTGTGCACTTTTTCTTTTTTCTTATGATACCTTACGTATTTTTTAATGTCGTAGAAGTGATAAAACCATGGCCAATAAGTTCAATACAACTCAGCTATAATAATGCAATGTCAATTACATTTGAGGGGATTTTTCACACATTTTATGCAGTGATTTTACTGTATTTAACAGCGTTTATATTCTGCGATTTAACCATGCATGATGCAATTGTCCTGAATAAAAGCATAATTCAGTATGTGAGAGAAAGTTCAGCAGTTTTAGGTGATTATTTACATAGTGCTGCAAAAAAGATAAATATTGAATAGTACTTATTTATTTATATATTTAGTATAAAAAGTGACAATTTGTGTGAACCTACAAAGTATAATAAAGGAGTTGCAAGATTTTTGGGCTGGTGAAGGCTGTGTCATACTTCACCCATACACATCTGAAATTGGTGCTGGTACATTACATCCTGCAACAATTATGTCTGCAATTGATACAAAACCAACAAGAATTGCATATTTACAACCAGTAATTAGGCCAGCAGATGGGCGCTATAGTGATAATCCTAATCGCTTGTATCAACATCACCAATATCAAGTTATAATAAAACCATCTGGTAATAATTTACAAGACGTCTATTTAGATAGCTTAAAAGTTCTTGGCATATCTACAGAAAAATATGATATTAAGTTTGTTGAAGATGATTGGGAAAATCCAAGTGTTGGTGCATCAGGACTTGGTTGGGAAGTTACATGCAATGGAATGGAAGTAACACAGCTTACTTACATGCAGCAAGTTGGAGGGATTGACTGCAAGATGATTCCTGGTGAGGTGGCATATGGGTTGGAACGTTTAGCAATGTGCATACAAGGTGTAGATAATGTTTACGATATAACTTGGAACGATAATGGTGTAACTTATGGAAATATTTTTAAACAAAGAGAATATGAATTTTCTTATCTAGCGTTAGATTATTATGATACTAAAGTGGTACAGCAGCAATTCGAAGATACGGAAAAATTGTGCAAGTTCCTTATTGAAAAGGAGCTACCAATGGCAGCTTATGACCAATGTATTAAAACTAGTCACCTACTTAATCTGCTTGATGCAAGAGGTGTGCTTGGTGTGAATGAACGTACAGCTTATATTGGTAGAGTTAGAGAGCTGACAAAAAAATGTTGTGAATTGTACATGAGTAAATAGCGTATGTCGTTGCAGTTGTTATTTGAGTGCCTTTCAGAAGAAATACCACCGAGAATGCAGAATTCAGCTACAGTTCAAGTTAAGAGCTGTATTGCCAATGTTTTTAACAAAAATAATGTAAAATTTACATCAATGGAGGTTTTTGTAACGGCACGTCGCATTACCCTATTTGTCGACAACATAAATGCTTTGGAGCTAAAGGATTCCAATAACGAAGTTAAGGGACCAAACATTAACGCACCAAAAAGTGCTATCGAAGGTTTTTTAAGAAAATATCAGAAAAATGAAGAAGATTTGCTCGTTCGAAAAGTAAATAATGAGGATTTTTACTTCATTAAAAGAGAAAGCTGCTCATTTAACATTCAAGAGTTTCTTAAAAATCAACTAGGAGAAATATTAAAAAATTTCTCTTGGCCAAAAAGTATGAGATGGGGCAAAGGAAAAGAAAGGTGGGTTAGGCCAATTAAAAACATTTTATGCATTTTAAATGATGAAATAATACCTGTATCTTTTGCGGGGATTACAGCATCTAACACAACATATGGCCATCGATTTCTCTCAAGTGGTACGGCGCTTACTGTTAAAACACCTAAAGACTATTTTGAATTGCTAGAAAAAAACAGTGTAATTCTCCAAATGGACAAAAGAAAGCAATTTATACTAGATCAGATTAATAAATTCACAAAAGAGCAGAATTTACAACTTGAGAAAAATGATTATCTACTGAATGAATTAACGGGGCTTATAGAGTTGCCAATCGTACTGTTTGGTGAAGTAAATCAAGAAAAGTCATTTGGATTACCGAAGGAAGTAATACTTAGTATAGTTAATACACAACAAAAATACCTTGCTTTAAGTAATGGAAAGAGAATTTCACACTTTGTCACTGTTGTCAACGTCAACAATGGTGAAGTTGTTAAAGGGCACGAAAGAATATTAGAAGCACGTCTTGCTGATGCCCAATTTTTAATATCTCAAGATAAAAAGGAAAATCTAGATTATTATGTCAAAAAATTAGGTTCGATGTTATTTCATGCTTTTCTTGGCAGCGTGGGGGAAAAGGTGAAACGTATTACGGCTCTGTCAAAGTATATAGCCATATTTATTCCACATGCCTCGCTGATAAAAGTTGAACGTGCTGCATATTTGGCAAAAGCTGATTTGGCAACATCGATAGTAAGAGAGTTTCCAGAATTACAAGGAGTAATGGGTGGATATTATGCTTCTTATTTTCAAGAAGATAGAGAAATAGTGGAAGCTATAACTGAACACTATAAGCCAATCGGGCCAGAGCAGGAGTGTCCTAAATCCCCTTCAGCAATTGCTGTGTCAATTGCAGACAAAGTGGATAGCTTAGTTGGTTTAATTGCAGCAGGTGAGAAAATCTCTGGTTCGTATGATCAGTTTGGTTTGCGGAGAATGACAATTGGTATCATTAGGACAATACTTGAAAATAATTTGCATATTCCAATTAGGCTATTGATAGATAAGTCAGTATCTTTATATTCAAGACTTCTATTTAATAAAAATACAACGTCAGCTGATAAGCCAAATAGAAAACAAATTTCAGAACTAGTATTTAAATTCTGCTTAGAAAGATTCAAGGTTATTTTAAAAAATAGAAATATAAGGCAAGATACTATAGGTTCAATACTGCATAAAATCGGTATTAATGATCTGCTGACAGCAGAAAAGCAAACTGTTATATTGGATCGTTATCTTAGTACGCCAGAAGGTGAACAGATTCTAAGCACTTACAAAAGAGTCAGTAACATGATGAGCAAAGTAAGAAAAAGTGATGGCACTACTTATAGTGCATCTTACGGTAAGAGGTTTTTGATTGAAAGTGAAGAAATTGCGCTATCAAATTGTGCTATAACTGCTTGTAAAAACATAAAACAAGCGATAAAAAATAACCACTTTAATGTAGCACTTGATGAACTTGCTGGTTTTGCTCCGTTTATCAATCAGTTTATGGACAGTGTAAAGATTAACTGTGATTCTGATAAGCTGAGAAGAAACAGATTATCTTTGCTTGAAAATGTAGTTTCCATCTTTCATTTAGTAGCAGATTTTAACCTCATACAGGTTAAGCAATGGATAAATGCTCAGGCAATATAAAGAACAAATCAAATCATCTCCACAGTCCTGTGGCGTGTATAAGATGGTTGGAGATAAGAATAAAGTTTTATATGTTGGAAAAGCAAAAAACTTGAAGTCGAGGTTATCCGACTACCTTCAATTCGAAAACCTTTCTGAACGAATTAGAGTTATGCTCTTACAGGTTATTAAGGTTGAAATATTCATCACTGAGAATGAAATCGAAGCACTGCTTCTTGAAGCACAGCTAATAAAATCATTGAAACCACTTTATAATATTGTGCTCAAGGATGGAAAATTTTATCCTTATATAACAATTTCCAAGCACGATTATCCAAGAATAGCAAAATATAGAGGCAAATTTAAGAAGAATGAGTTTCATTATTATGGTCCCTTTACATCTGCTGCTGCTGTTAAGCAAACTATATTGTCATTGCAAAAAGCTTTTCTCCTAAGAGTATGTTCAGATCAATACTTTTCCTCAACAAAAAGACCATGTATTGAATATCAAATTAAGCGCTGCTCAGCACCATGCGTAGATAAAATCACAAAAGACGACTACTGCCAATCAGTAAAACAGGCACGAAATACATTGCTTGGAAGAAATAAGGAAGTGAAAGAACAGTTACTTTTCACAATGAGAAAGTGCAGCAGTGAAGAAAACTATGAGCTTGCTGCTATATATAGAGATCGGGTAAAGTTTCTTGAGCAAATTCAAATACAGCACGCGGATTTTTCTTTTGAAAAAGATGCAGATTTCTTCAGTATTGTACGTGAAGAGGATCTAGCATGTATTAGTGTGTTATCGTTTAGAAATAAAGACAACTACGGCAGCACTCCTTACTTTGCTGAGAACTGTGGTGATCACTCAAATGATGAAATTTTATCCACCTTTTTGGTCAATTTTTGTAATTCAGCTAATATACCTCCAATACAAATTTACGTTCCAGATTCTATTGTGGATAAGGAAATTATAGAACAAGCACTATATAAGGTTGCTCAAAAGCCAGTAAAAGTTCTGCATGCAAAGAATAAAAAAGAGCGTGATTTATTGAAATTTGTTTATGATAACTCTCAGCATAGCTTAGAGCAGAAGCTTATCGATTATAGAAATAACCTAGAAAAGCTTGAGGAGCTTAGCAAAATCTTCTTGTTACCAAATATTCCAAAGCGTATTGAAGTTTATGACAATAGCCATATATTTGGAAATCAACAAATTGGTGCAATGGTTGTTGCAGGGCAGGAGGGTTTTTTAAAGAGTGAGTACAGAAAATTTACTATAAAGGAAAAATTTTCAGGCGATGACTATAAAATGATGAGGGAAGTGCTAACCAGACGTTTCTCCGGCAATATAAAAGGCATAATACCTGATTTTTTACTGATTGATGGTGGACCAGGACATGTTTCCATAGTACAGAATGTACTGGAAGTATTGAATATAAACGTTCCTTTTGCTTGTATGGCAAAAGGTCCTGATCGTAACGCAGGAAATGAAAGATTTTATATGCTGGGCAGGGAAGAATTCAGTCTGGCAAATGACAGCAAAGTCATGCTTTACTTACAATCGCTGCGTAATGAAGCCCACCGTTTTGCGATAACTTCACATAGAAAAAAACGCGATAAACAGTTTATAGTCTCACAATTAAGCAAAATACCCGGCATTGGCAACAAAAGAAAAAAAGCGTTGATGTCTTATTTTGGTTCAGTGAAAAATATAAGCAAAGCTTCTCTGGCTGAAATTCAAAACGTACCTGGAATTAGTAAAGGTTTAGCAGAAGTCGTTCTTAAATACGTGAATTATAAGAGAGGAGTACTGGAATGACACAAAACCCGTTTTATTATTAGGGAATTTATATCTTAGAACCTGTTAAGGATCTCGAAAATATGAGGTAAAATAAGCATAGTTAAGAAAGAGGTATATCTATGCAAAAAAGCTATCCAAG
>NZ_JAPQLK010000020.1:0-110 GCF_028981785.1 Wolbachia endosymbiont of Drosophila leontia | reverse complement strand
AACAATTTGAAAAAATTAGACCAATACTGGAGAGTAGCAGAAAGAAAACAAAACCAAGGAAACTTGATTTATATGATGTATTTTGTGCAGTGCTATATGTCCTAAAAAGC
>NZ_JAPQLK010000019.1:0-22676 GCF_028981785.1 Wolbachia endosymbiont of Drosophila leontia | reverse complement strand
TAGTGGAAGCATTTGGAAAGCCGCATGTAAATGTGGGAACAATAGGACATGTGGATCATGGGAAGACGACGTTAACAGCGGCGATAACGAAGCATTATGGAAATTTTGTAGCGTACGATCAGATAGATAAAGCGCCAGAAGAAAGGAAGAGGGGGATAACGATAGCAACAGCGCATGTTGAGTATCAGACGGAAAAAAGGCATTATGCACACGTTGATTGTCCTGGACACGCTGACTATGTAAAGAACATGATAGTAGGTGCAGCACAGATGGATGCGGCGGTATTGGTAGTGTCGGGGGTTGATGGGCCAATGCCACAAACGAGAGAGCATATATTGCTGGCGAAGCAGGTAGGTGTTGGATATATCGTGGTGTATATAAATAAAGCTGATGTTGCTGATGCTGATATGATAGATTTAGTAGAAATGGAAGTGAGGGAATTACTGAGTAGATACGGATTTCCAGGGGATGAAGTGCCTGTGGTGGTTGGTTCAGCACTCAAGGCGCTGGAGGATGACAGCAGCGAATATGGAAAGAAATCAATAGACAAATTGATGGAAAAGTTAGATGAATATGTAGCGGTTCCACCAAGGCCTGTGGATTTACCATTTTTATTGCCAATCGAAGATGTATTTTCGATATCGGGGCGAGGAACAGTGGTAACAGGAAGAATAGAGAAGGGAGAGATAAAGGCGGGAGAAGAGATAGAGATAATAGGTCTGCAAGCGACGCAAAAGACGATATGCACAGGTGTTGAGATGTTTAAGAAGTTGCTGGATAAGGGAAGTGCAGGACTCAATGTAGGAATATTGTTAAGAGGAACAAAAAGAGAAGAAGTGGAGAGAGGGCAAGTATTAGCGAAACCGGGGACGATAACACCGCATAGAAAGTTTAAGGCGGAGGTTTATGTATTAAAGAAAGAGGAAGGAGGAAGGCATACACCATTTTTTGCGAATTACCAGCCACAGTTTTATTTAAGGACAACGGATGTAACTGGGAGCATAAAATTGCTAGATGGGAAGGAGATGGTAATGCCAGGAGATAATGTGAGTGTAGAAGTAGAATTGCAAGTACCGATAGCAATGGATAAGGGATTGCGTTTTGCGATAAGAGAAGGCGGTAGAACTGTTGGTTCTGGTGTTGTTTCTGAAATTTTGGAGTGAGTGTAGTAACTAAGATGAAGCAAGATATATATATTAACATTAAGGCTTTCGATTGTTCTTTATTGGAGGAGTGTGTTCGAAAATTTGTTGATGAATTAAAGCGGTCCAGTGCAAAATTATCTGGTCCGATTGCGTTGCCAAGGAAAGATTCTAAATTTATTGTTAATAGATCTCCTCACGTTGATAAAAAATCTCGTGAACAGTTTGAAATGAGAACTTCTAGGCGTTTGATTGTTTTACGTGATCTTACTCCTACTATGATGCAGATGCTTACAGGTTTATCTTTTTCTGCTGGCGTAGAAGTGGATTTAAAAGTCAAGGAAGTTAAGGTTTAGGAGAAGGAAATGAAGAGAATAAATTCGCTGAGGAGAATTGGTTTACTAATGGTGAATATTGGTCATACTGCTATGTATTCTGACAATAGTCGCATGGCTGTAACTTTATTGCATCTCAGCGAAACTTATATTATTGATATAAAAGGACAAGATAAATGTGGCTATAATTCAGTCATTTTAGGCACAGGAGATTTTAAAAATATAGCAAAACCTCAGTTGGAATATTTAAAGAAAAAGGGTATAAATAATAAATGTAAGTTATACGAAAGTAGATTAAATGACCTGTCGGGAATAGAATGTGGTAAAAAAGTGGGAATCAATCATTTTGTGGTTGGTCAATATCTTGATATTACGGGTTATTCTATAGGTAAAGGATTTGCTGGTGTGATGAAGCGGCATAATTTCAGTGGGCTTAGGGCATCTCATGGTGTTTCTATTGCTCACAGATCACAAGGTTCCACTGGCCAATGTCAGGATCCTGGTAGAGTATTCAAAGGAAAGAAAATGGCTGGTCATTTAGGTAACAGCAGGATAACTGCACAAAATATGAAGATATTATCCATTGATCATGAAAATAGTATAATTGCTGTGAAGGGTAATAATGTTCCTGGGTTTAAAAATTCCTATGTTTTTGTAAGAGATGCAGTTAAAAAATCTTTACATAAAGATGTTCCTTTTCCGGTAGGTTTACTGTTAGATGTAAATGATGATGCTAGTAATTTGGTAAGTTAGTTATGGAATGTAATTTAGTTAATCTATCTAATGATAATGTAGGTGCTGCTCAGCTCAATCCTTTGATATTTTCTGCTAAGCAAAAATTGAGTATTTTGCATGATATAGTGAGATGGCAATTAGCGAAGAGAAGAGCTGGTACTCATAAAACAAAAGGTATTAGTGATGTCTCTGGTACAACAGCTAAACCTTATGGTCAAAAACGTACCGGTAGGGCAAGACAAGGGAGCTTGCGATCTCCTCAATTTAGAGGTGGTGGGATTATTTTCGGCCCTGTTGTGAGGAGTCATACTTATTCTCTTAATAAGAAGGTACGCAAATTTGGTTTAAAAATTGCTTTATCTCTAAAGTATTTAAATAATCAAGTAATTATTCTGGATAATTTAAATATTGATGTGAAGAAAACGTCTGAAATGTGTAAATGTATTAAAAGTTTTAAATTTTCTTCCTTTTTGATAGTTGGTGATTATGGAGATGATTTGTTGCGTGCGGCTAAAAACTTGCACTATGTAGACTTAATCAAACCTATTGGGTTAAATGTTTTTGATATATTGAATCACGAATGCGTGATGTTGACAAAGGATACTTTAAAGCATCTTGAAGGTAGATTGTTATGATCAAATATAATAATATAATAAAATCTCCTATAATTACAGAAAAGGCCTCTTTTTTGAGGGAGAAGTTTAATAAATATTCTTTGTGTGTTTTTGTAAATGTAAATAAGCGTCAAATAAAGTTGGCAATAGAGTCTCTATTTGATGTTAAAATTTCTTCTATAAATGTTGTTAGAATTAAGCCTAAATATAGGCGTTTTAGGGGTGTGGTTGGTTGTGAAAAACAGAAAAAGAAAGTTTATTTTTCTTTGATGGATGGTCAAAAATTAGATATAATGAGCGTTTAGTATGGGTATGAAATTTTTTAATCCTGTTACTCCGTCTTCTCGTGGGACTGTGTTAGTAAGTAAAGTTGGTTTATCAAAAGATGAGCCAGAAAAATCTCTTACATCTGGTAAAAAGTCCAGTGGTGGAAGAAATAATCATGGTAGAATTACAACTCGTCATAGGGGTGGTGGTCACAAAAAGAAGTATAGAGTGATAGATTTTAAGCGTGATAGAAGTGGTCAAGGTATAGTTGAAAAAATAGAGTATGATCCAAATAGAAGTGGGTTTTTGGCGTTAATATCATATAAGGAAGATGATATTAAGTCTTATATATTAGCTCCTCAAGGTATGAAGCCAGGTGATGTTGTTACAGCTGGGAATGATGCTGATATTTTGCCAGGGAATTGTTTACTACTCAAGCATATACCTGTTGGTTCTTTCGTTCATAATGTTGAGCTGAAGCCAGGTAATGGTGCTGCGATTGCTAGAGCTGCTGGTTGTTATGCACAAATCGTTGGTCGTGATGGCCAATATGTTTTATTACGGCTCAGGTCTGGTCAAATTAGGTTGATTTTATCTTCTTGCAAGGCTACTATTGGTGTAGTATCTAATCCTGACCATAAGAATAGAAAGTTGGGTAAAGCTGGGAGAAGTAGGTGGCTTGGGATTAGACCTACTGTACGTGGAGTTGCAATGAATCCGGTTGACCATCCTCATGGAGGCGGGGAAGGAAAAACCTCTGGTGGTCGTCATCCTGTTACTCCTTGGGGTGTTGCAACAAAAGGAAAGAAAACTCGAAGGAGAAATAAATCTAGTGATAAGTATATAAAACAATTGAAAGGTTAGTTTATGAGTAGATCTGCATGGAAGCCTCCTTTTTGTCATCCTTCTGTATTAAAGTCGGTGAATAATGCTTTAAACAAGGGGTTTGTTAACATGGCTATAAAAGTTCATTCCAGGGCTTCTGTAATTCTTCCTAATTGTTTAGGTTTAAAGTTTGCTGTTTATAATGGTAAGGATTACATTCCTGTGAATGTTAATGATCAGAATATGATAGGTCATAAGTTTGGTGAGTTTTCACCCACTCGTAAATTTACTGGGCATAGTGGTGATAAAAAGGCGACAAGAAGGTAATTGATATGAAAAACAGAGATGTAATAGTTAAAGCTGGTTCTAGGGTTTTGAAATCAACTCCTCGTAAATTGAATTTGGTTGCTGGTTTAGTACGTAATAAAAAAGTTTCTTTTGCCACTGTGCAATTAAGATTTTGTGAAAAGAAAGCTGCAGGTCTTATAAGGAAGGTATTAAATTCTGCGATTGCTAATGCTCAAAATTATGGATTGGATATCGATAATTTATATATAAAAGAAATTTTAATAGGTAAGTCTCTTACTTTGCGTAGGGTATGTCCAAAAGCTATGGGTAGAGCTAATAGAGTTAGTAAACGTTATAGTAATATAACTGTAAAATTGGGGGAAATTGTATGATTCATAAAAATAGAAAATTAATAAGGAAAGTGCAAAAATATGGGAAACGTTAATCCTAAAGGATTTAGGTTAAAAATAATTAATACTTGGTCATCTATTTGGTATGCTGAGAAGGGTTATAAACAAGGGTTGCATCAAGATTTGTCTATTCGCAGTTATATAAATGAATCTTTTAAGCATGCTGGTGTTTCTAAAGTAATTATAGAGCGTACGATCGATTTGGTATCTGTAATAATACATTCTTCTAGACCTGGGGTGATAATAGGTAAGAAAGGCTCGGATATTGAGAAGATAAAGCAAAAGATAGCTGAAAAAGTAAAAAATAATGTGGAAGTGAATGTAGTAGGGGTTAAAAGGTCTGAAATAGATGCAGTTTTAATATCAAACAGCATTGCGCAGCAGTTAGAAAAAAGGGTTTCATTTAGAAGAGCGATGAAAAAAGCTATTCAAAGTTGTTTGAGGATGGGTGCTAGAGGTATTAAAGTAAGTTGTTCTGGGCGCCTTGGCGGAGCTGAGATAGCTCGTACTGAGTGGTATAAAGAAGGCCGTTTGCCTTTGCATACTTTACGTGCTAATATAGATTATGCTTTTGCTGAAGCAAAAACTATATATGGCATCATAGGAGTTAAGGTCTGGGTTTATATTGGTAACTAATTAGGTATATTGAAATGTTTGTTCCTAAAAAAAGTAAATATAAAAAAGTATTTAAAGGACGAATTAAGGGTAACACGAAAGGTGGTAGCACATTATCTTTTGGAGATTATGGTCTAAAGGTTATGGAAGCAGGTAGGATTCAATCTAAGCATATTGAAACTGCAAGGCGTGTAATATCTAGAACATTAAAACGCTCTGGTAAAGTGTGGATAAGAATTTTTCCTGATACCCCTGTTAGTAAAAAGCCGGCGGATGTGCGTATGGGTAAAGGGAAAGGTGGTGTTGAGTTTTGGGTATTTAAAGCTAAGCCCGGTAGAATGTTGTTTGAAATTAGCAGTGATGTTCCCATGCATTTAGCAAGATTGGCGCTTGAAAAGGCAACTGCTAAGCTTCCTATGAAGTGTAAATTTGTATCTAATCATAATTAAATGGAGTTGCAATGGATATAGCTGACATTGAATCGAGGTCCTCGCAAGAATTGCATGAAATTCTTGTGAATTTGAGAAAAGAGTTTGTTAATTTGGTTTTTCAAAAGAAGCTGGGCCAGTGCAACAACATTTCGCGTTTTAGCTTAATAAGAAAGAGCATAGCTCGTATTTTAACTGCATTAAATAAAAGAAGAAGAGAGGAAAAGAATGCCTAAAAAGGTTTTTTGTGGTACTGTAACTAAGGCTAAGTGTGATAAGACTGTAAAGGTTTCGGTATTACAAGTGTATAAGGATGAGCTGTATAAAAAGGTTATAAAAAAATACAAGAAGTATACAGCACATGATGAGAATAATAGTTGTAAAGAGGGGGACAAGGTTTTAATACAAGAACACAAGCCTGTTTCTACTACTAAAAAATGGGTTATTGTTAATAGCTCACATTGAATAGGATGTTTATATGATTCAAGAAAATACATTGTTGGAAGTAGCTGATAATTCTGGCGCGCGTGCAGTGCTTTGTATTGGTTTATTGGGTGGTAGAAAGTCTGCATCTATAGGTGACACAGTTATTGTATCTACTAAATCTATTACTCCAAGAGGGAAAGTTGAGAAGGGAAAAGTATATAGAGCAGTTGTGGTGAGGGTGAAAAGCCCTATTAGAAAATCTGATGGTTCTGTAATTCGTTTTTCTAGCAATGCTGTAGTTTTGATTAACGATCAAGGTGAACCACTTGGCACTCGGGTGTTTGGTCCGGTAAAAAAGTTATCATCTGGTTCTTTTATGAAGATAATGTCATTAGCTGTTGAGGTTTTATAATGAGTGCTAAAATAAAAAGTGGTGACGACGTTATAGTTTTAACTGGTAAAGATAAGGGAAAAATTGGTAAGGTAATCAAAGTTATAGCACGTGATGCTAAAAAGAAAGTAATTGTTTCTGGAGTGAATGTGCATAAGAGACATACTAAACCAAAAGCTGGTAGTAGTGGTGGTATATTAAATAAAGAGTTAGCTATTGATATATCCAACGTTGCAACATTGGACCCTAAATATAAAACTCCAACTAGAGTGGGGTTTAAGGTTGTAGACGGTAGAAAAGTGCGTTTTGCAAAAGTTTCTGGAGAAGTGATAGATTAGGTTGATATGTTTAAAGAATTGTATAAAGATAGCATAGTAAAGTCCTTGAAGGATAAGTTTAATTACGGCAATACAATGCAAGTGCCTAAACTTGTCAAGGTGTGTATCAATATGGGCGTTGGAGATGCTGCTACAGATAGTAAAGCAATAAATGAACCACTTGATAGCCTATATTTGATTGCTGGGCAGAAGCCTTTATCAACTTTTGCAAAAAAATCTATTTCTGGCTTCAAGATCAGAAAAGGTGCTACAGTAGGTTGCAAAGTAACTTTGCGTAGAGATAAAATGTATGAGTTTTTAGAAAGATTGGTATATATTGCTTTGCCAAGGGAAAAAGATTTTAGAGGATTTAGTGTGAAGCAATTTGACGGTAATGGTAATTTTTCCTTTGGTATAAAGGAACATATCTCGTTTTTAGAAATAGGCTATGATAAAATAAGTAAAATTAGAGGTATGGATATTAATATTATAACAAGTGCAGTTAGTGATAGGGAAGCAAAGGAATTATTACTGGCTCTTAAATTTCCTTTTTTTGATTAATTGAGAGGAGAAATATATGGCAAAAAAATCTATGATAGAAAGAAATCTTCGCAGAATAAAGTTGTGCGATCAATATAAAGAAAAAAGAGAAAAATTGAAATCTATAATAAATAATAAGAATTTGTCCATTGTAGAAAGGTTTACAGCTCAAAGTAAATTAATTAAAAAATTGCCTAGAAATTCTTCTAAAACCAAAATTAGAAATAGGTGTGCTTTAACTGGGAGACCAAGAGGAGTATATAGAAAATTTGGTTTATGTAGAATTGTTTTGCGTGATTTATGTTCTTTTGGGCAAATTCCAGGAGTTACAAAGTCTAGTTGGTAAATATAATATAAGGAGTATATTGTGGCGTTATCTGATAGTATTGGTGATTTTTTAACAAGGATACGTAATGCTCAATTGGCAATGCATAGGGCAACAAGGGTACTATTTTCTAAGATGAATTCTTCTATATTGGAGGTTTTAAAAGAGGAAGGGTATATCCTTGATTATGAAAAGCAAGTTGTAGATAATTTACCTTCTTTCATTGTAAAATTGAAGTATTATGAGAAGTCACCTGTAATTAGTGACATAGTTAGGGTGTCAAAGCCTGGTTGTCGTCGTTATTCTAAGTATAAGGACATTTCTAAAGCATATAATGGTCTTGGTATTTTTATTATATCGACACCCAAAGGAGTGATGACTGATTATAATGCACATAAGTTAAAGGTTGGTGGAGAAGTTTTGTGTCGTGTCTTTTAAATAATAGGAGAAATTCATGTCTCGTATAGGTGCTGCTCCTATCAATATTCCTGCTGGTGTTTCAGTTGAATATAATAATGGTAGTATGTTAATAAAGAGTGCTAAGGCTGAAAAGGAAGTTAGCTTGATCAGGGATGTTGTGTGTCAGATTATTGATAATCAGCTATTGCTTTCTGTTGATCAAGATAAGGATAATTATGATAAAATAAAGCCTATGTGGGGTACTTATAGGAGTAATATTAATAATATCATTAACGGCATGGTTGATGGTTTTTCTGTTAATCTTGAGATTAACGGTGTGGGATATAAGGCAGGGTGTGATGGTAAGTGTTTGACTTTGTATCTTGGTTATAGCCATAATGTTAAATATAAAGTGCCTAAAGATGTTGAGATTAAGTGCATAAAGCCAACTCACTTAGTAGTTAGTGGTATGGATAAGCAGAAGGTCTATATGGTGGCGTCTGATATATGCAAAATTAGAAAATATGATCCTTATAAAGGTAAGGGTGTTGTAATAAAAGGCAAATTTATGCTGCGTAAGGTTGTAAGTAAAAAGAAGTAATAAAAATGAAAAGATCGTATAATTTTTTAAGTAATTCTGAAAAAAGGAAGTTACGTAATAGAGCGAAGCTTGACAAGAGCGCTGAACGTTTACGTATATCCATATTTAAATCTAATAGGCATTTTTATGTCCAGTTAATTAATGATGTAAAAGGAATAACTCTCACTTCAGCTTCTACTTTGGATGCTAAAATTAAGGATGTATGTAAAGGGAAAGTCAACGCTGAAACTATAAAACAGGTTTCTTCTTTAATGGTTGAGCGTCTGTCTGGCATGAAATTAGAGCAGCAGCTTACGTTTGATCGTGGAGCGTATAAATACACAGGATTAGTTTCTCAATTTGCTGAGGCTTTAAGAAGTTCTGGATTTGAATTTTAGAAGGTTTTGAATATGGCTATAAAGAATTTACAAAATAATGATGATTTATCAGAGCTTTTGGTTTCGGTACGAAGAGTGACAACGGTTACCAAAGGTGGTAGAAGATTTTCATTTTCAATTTTGGTTGTTGTTGGCGATGAGAAGGGTAGGGTAGGGTGTGGAATAGGTAAGCACGCAGAAGTTGCTGAAGCAAGAGTCAAAGCTGTAAATGCTGCAAAGAAATCAATGATTAGAGTGTACTTGCGTGAAGGTAGAACTTTGCATCATGATATTAAAGCTAAATTTTGTTCTGGTGAGATAGTTTTAAGAACCGCAAGAGCCGGAACAGGTATTATTGCTGGTGGAGCGATTAGATCAGTTTTTGAGGTGTTAGGTATAAAGGATGTGGTAGCTAAATCCACTAGATCAAATAATCATCATAACGTTATATGTGCGGTGTTTAAGGCTTTTGATAGTATGTTATCTCCTCGTCAGGTAGCAAGCAAAAGAGGCAAAAAGATTAGCGAGATAGTTGGAAACAGGTAAAGTATGAATAATGCTGTAAAATTAAACTCTATATTTACTAAATTATCTAAGAAAAAGAAGCCTAAGTTGCTGGGTAGAGGTATCGGTTGTGGTAAAGGTAAAACATCCGGTAGAGGGCATAAAGGGCAGAAGGCTAGAAGTGGAGTTTCTATAAATGGTTTTGAGGGTGGACAACAGTCTATATATACTCGTTTGCCTAAAAGAGGTTTTAAGCCTATACGTAGGAGCATATACTCTATAATTAATGTTGGCGATATACAGCGCTTAATGGAAGCTAAAAAAATAGTGAAAGACTCTGTTATAGATAAGGAGAGGCTGTATAAATTAGGTTTTATAAAGTCTATTAAGGATAAAATTAAACTTCTTAATAAAGGTAAGTTGAGCGAAAAATTTGTGTTTCATGTTGATTTTGCGTCAGAAGCTGCAAAAAAATCTGTAGCTTCAGTTGGTGGTAGTGTGGAAATACTATCGTAAGTCATGGGCAATAAATCAGCATTTAATAGCTTGGATCCTACGTTGTTATATAAAGGCGATTTATTAAAGCGTATATTTTTTACGCTAATAGCTTTAATTTGCTATCGCTTGGGTACTTATGTGCCTATTCCTGGAATTAATCTTGATGTAATTAATGATATATTTCCCAAAGATGGCTCAGGCGTTTTTGGAGTATTTAATTTATTTTCTGGTGGTGCATTGGCTAGAATGACAATTCTAGCATTGAACGTTATTCCATATATAATGGCTTCTATCATTATTCAGTTACTTTCTTCTGCGATTAAAGGAATGAAGGAAGTTAAGAATGATGGAGAGTCAGGCCGTAGAAAGATGAATTCTTATATACGCTATCTGACCATAGTAATTTGTGTATTTCAATCAATTCCAATTTTGGTTGGATTGGAAGGGATGAATAGGGAAGGGGTATTGGTTGTAATCGAACCTGGTGTTATGTTTCGTACAATAGGTGTTTTCAGCCTTTTAGGTGGAACTATGCTTTTAATATGGCTTGGTGAACGAATCAGCGCTAGCGGTATAGGCAATGGTATCTCATTAATCATTTTCACGGGTATAATATCAGAGTTACACAGCGCTTTATCATCTTTGTTAACGTTAAATAAAAACGGTAGCGTATCGTTATTTATTATCCTTTTTGTTTTGGTATTGTTTTTTTTGCTGCTACTCTTAGTCATTTTTGTAGAGTCTTCTTATAGAAAGGTTATTGTTCAACATCCTAAAAAGCAATTTAAAAGATTACATAATGACGATTTTACTTATATTCCATTGAAGATTAATTTATCTGGTGTAGTACCAACCATTTTTGCTAATGCAATTTTATTGACACCTATTTCAATTGCAAATTTCTATAAGGGGCACGCTTTTTCTGATTTTATTTTGAATTACTTTATGGCAAATAAAGTAGTATATATTGTAGCCTATTTGGTGCTGATAGTATTTTTTAATTTTTTCTATACCAATTTTATATTTAATCCAGAGGAAAACGCAGATTTTCTTAAAAAAAATGGTGGTTTTATACCTGGTAGAAGGCCTGGGAAACATACTTCTGATTACCTTCAAGATATAGTTTTTAAGTTGACATTCATTGGCTCTGCGTATTTGGTAGTCATATGTACTGTACCTGAAGTTATGAGATATTATTATGATATACCATTTATTTTTGGTGGGACGAGCTTACTGATTATAGTGAACGTTATTACTGATACTATTATGCAAATACAATCTTATATTTTTTCAAATAGGTACGACAACTGGATAAAGAAATATGAGTCTAAAACGAGGAAAGTAAGATGATCATTGCGATTTTTGGTCCTCCAGGTTCTGGTAAAGGTACTCAGTCAAGCTTGTTAATAGCAAAATATAATTTAAAATTAATTTCAGTAGGGGATTTATTAAGGAATATTATATCTAGCAGTAGTGAGTTAGGTAAAAAAATAAAGGGTACCGTGGAATCTGGTAATTTAATTCAAGATGAAATTATATGTGGATTATTACGTGACCAGCTTGCATTAGTGGATGATAATTGCTTATTAGATGGTTTTCCGAGAAATTTAAACCAGGCTCATTTTTTGACTCAAGTTTTGCAAGAAAAATATAATAGGGATGTTGACATTGTAGTTGAGCTGCAGCTTGACGATAATATTGCAATCGATAGGTTAAGAAATCGTCTCGCGTGTTTGGACTGTAAAAGCATATATAGTGTATCTTCTTTTAAGAGTACTACTTGTGCTAAATGTAAAAGTACGAGGTTAGAGAAAAGAATTGATGATGCTGATATGTCTGCAATTAATAAGAGAATAAGTGAATATCACCTTCAAATGAAAGGTTTACGCGAGTATTATAAAGGCAAATTATTAACAATTGACGCTAATTTGAGTGTTGATGAGGTAACGCAAGAGATTGAAAGTAAAATTTCTTGTAATTTGGTTTGACTCTGAGTTGTTTTATGGTATAAATTAAGAGTTGTTATTAATAAAGTATCGAGGTACCAGTGGCACGTATTGCAGGCATAAATATTCCAGTGAGGAAATGTGTTCCTTTTGCATTAACTTATATACATGGTATAGGTATTGCTACTGCGAATGTAATTTGTCACGCTTGCGAAGTTGATAAGCGCAAACGTGTTTCAGAATTACGAGATGAAGATATAGAAAAGATCAGCGGTTTCATTAGACAAAATTATGTTATAGAAGGTGAGCTCAGAAAAGAAGTGGCTATGAACATAAAATCTTTAGTGGAAATGGGATGCTATAGAGGGGTGAGGCATAGGAAAGGTTTACCTGTGAGAGGGCAAAGGACTCATACTAATGCTAAGACTCGTAAAGGTAGATCTCGGTTGCCTATTGCTGGGAAAAAATAAAATTTATTATTATTGTGAGTTTTAATGAAAAAAGTCAAAACGGTTGGTAAGAGTAAGAAGGAGTTTATTACTGGTGTTGTCCATATTCGTGCAACTTTTAATAATACTTTTGTAAATGTAACTGATGTTCATGGTAATACGCTATGTCAAACTTCTGTGGGTGCATGTGGTTTTTCAGGTTCGAGAAAATCCACACCTTATGCTGCAGGTAAGGCTGGGGAGTCTGCTGCGAAGAACGCAATGGAGAGATTTGGTATGAAGGTTGTCTCTGTAATAATTCGCGGTCCTGGCTTTGGTACCGAAGCTGCGGTTAAAGCACTTCAGAGCTGTGGGTTGACTGTGACTTCAATTGCAGATAAAACCGCAATTCCTCATAATGGGTGCAGGTTAAGAAAAAAAAGAAGAGTATAGGATATTTGAAAAGGTTGTTTTATGTATTACAATAATGATGTTTCTCTCTGTAGCAATTTAGATAAATTGATTAAACCTAGTTCAGTTAAGGTAATATCAGATGATTCAAGTGAAAAAAGTGATATAGTGCTAGAACCGTTGGAAAGTGGTTTTGCTTTAACATTAGGTAATGCATTAAGACGTGTAATGTTATCTTCTCTTAAAGGTAGTGCTGTTTATGGAATAAAAATTGAAAGTGTAACTCATGAGTTCACTTCAATTCAAGGGGTGAGAGAAGACGTAACTGATATAGTATTAAATATGGGTATGTTGAAGTGTAAATTAAATGGTGCTTCTAATAAATGCTTAAATTTAAACGCTAAAGGGCCTTGCCAGGTATTAGCTGGGATGATAGAAACTGATGATCAATGCTCTATTGTTAATGAAGATTTGTTAATATGTACGCTGGGGCAAAATGTGGAGCTTAACATGACCATATATGTGGCTAGCGGAAAAGGTTATCTTCCTGTAACTAAATATAAAGAAAATGAACTTTTGAAGCTTATGAGTGAACAGGATTTAATTGGTTTTATTCCAGTTAATGCTTTGTATAGCCCTGTCAACAGGGTTTCGTACAGGGTAGAGAACAGTCGTGTTGGCCAAGTGACTGATAAGGATAAGCTGATATTGTCAATTGAAACTGATGGTACAATTTCTCCGAGTCAAGCTGTTGACTCTGCTGCAAGAATATTACAGGAGCAACTTCAGCCCTTTATTAGTTCTGATGTAAGTTATAAAAAATCGCAGGTTTCTTCGTCTAGTGGTGCTAAAGATTTGGGTTATGACCCTGTCTTATTGCGTAAGGTAGATGAAATGGAATTGTCTGTCAGGTCTCATAACTGTCTGAAAAACGAAAACATCACTTATATAGGTGATCTTGTGCAAAAGACAGAAGGTGAAATGTTAAGAACTGCTAATTTTGGCAGAAAGTCTTTGAATGAGATTAAGGCAGTTTTGACTAATTTTGGCTTGTCTTTGGGTATGAATGTGCTAAACTGGCCACCTAAGGATATAGATGAGTTGGCTAAACAACATACTGATGAAGATTAGGTGATATATGAAACATGGAATAAAAAAACGTAAACTATCTCGTTGTACTGAACATAGATTATCGACGTTAAAGAATCTATCTATCTCATTAATTAACCATGAGCAGATTGTAACTACTTTACCAAAAGCTAAGGAACTTCGTCCATATGTTGAAAAGTTTATTACAATTGCTAAGAATAAGAATACTTTACATGGTAGAAGACTTTTGCTTTCACGCCTTCATAATAGTAAGTTAGCGGTTGATAAGTTATTAAACGTCTTAGCCAGCCGTTATCAAGATCGTAAAGGTGGGTATTCTAGAATAGTAAAATTTAGCACTCGAAAGGGTGATTGCGCTTCAATGGCAGTGATAGAACTGGTTGATAGGGATATTGCAGCAAGAGGTAAGGTTTATAGTAAAAATAAAGAAGGAGGCAAAGTAGTTACACAAAGTTAATTGTTATCATAATTGTTCTTCTTGTGGTAAGTGGGTTACGCTACTTTGGCGAGTTATTAGTTTTAGTATATTTAAAACTGAAATGGTATAATGTTATAAAACGCCGTTACCGTTGTAAGTTCGGTGAAATTGACTTAATTGTATCTAAAAAAAAGGAGCTGATTTTTATAGAGGTTAAAACAAGTTTACTTGGAAAAGAAATACCGATATCTCATCTTCAATGTCAGTCTATTATAAATTCTTCTAAGTATTTCTTAAGTAAAAACCTTAGTTTTTTAGATTATTCAGTCAGGTATGATTTATATTTTCTTTCCTTGAAGAGAAGACCTGTTTATATAAAAAATGCTTGGATTGAAGAATGAAAGATTTGTAGCTGAATTAATTTAGATTTACTGGATTTAATATGAAAAAGACCCAATACAATAATTTAGTTTCATCTTACGCTAGAGTGCTATTTCATGTCTCAGGAAGCAGGTTAGGTATTATAAGGAAAGAAGTAGAATTTTTGTTGGCTTTTTTTAAGGATCAACGTGATGTTTTTGTGTACCTATCTCATCCTATGATTTCTTTTGCACACAAAAAAGAAGTGATGCTTTCTATAAATGAGCACTTGAGTGAGAATTTAGTAAAATTTATTATGGTTATATTTGCAAATAAACGCTCTAGTTTATTGATCCTTATGTTAGAAAAATTCTTAAGTCTTGCAAGAGAAAATGAAAATGAATTCGAAATTACTATAAAGTCAGCAGAAACTTTAAAGGAATCTGATATAAAAATAATTACTGAATCTTTGAGCTTTCTTGGTAAAATAATAAAAGTAAGCAATGTGGTTGATCCTTCTATACTAGGTGGCTTCGTAGTTAGGTATGGTTTTAATTTGATCGATGCTTCGCTAAAAAGTTACTTGGATAGGTTAGTTGACTTAAGTAAAATGGAAATATTAAAAGTAAGGAATTTTGTATGAAGAACAGTATGAATGTTTCTGAGATAGCAAGTATAATAAGAGAAAAGGTTGAGACGTTTGATAATCCTATAAAGCGGGAAAATATAGGTGAAGTAATTTCAGTAACAGATGGTATCGCATTGGTTTATGGGCTGGAAAAAGCAAAATTCGGTGAAAAGGTATTTTTTGCAAGTGGTGTAGAAGGAATAGTTCTCGATTTAGATCATAATACGGCTGGAATAGTTGTGCTTGGTAATGACCGTGATGTGAAAGAAGGGGACGTTGTAAAATGTAGTGGTGATGTTGTGCAGGTGCCTGTAGGGCATGAATTGTTAGGGAGAGTTGTAAATGCGTTGGGCCATCCTATGGACGACGGTGGGGAAATTAGAGCCAAAAACAGAATGGATATAGAATCTAAAGCGCCAGGCATTATTGATCGTAAGTCTGTGCATGAGCCACTGCAAACAGGAATTAAAATTATAGATTTGCTAATTCCAATAGGTAGAGGGCAGCGTGAATTAATTATTGGTGATAGACAAATTGGTAAAACTACTATTGCGCTTGATACTATTATCAATCAGAAGAAGATTAACGATGAGGTAAACGAAAATCAAAAAGTTTACTGTGTTTATGTTGCTATTGGGCAAAAAATTTCAACAGTAGCAAAAGTGGTAAATAAGCTGAAAGAAAGCGGAGCATTAGAGTATACAACTGTAGTTGTGGCTAGTGCATCTGACTGCGCGCCTATGCAATTTTTAGCACCTTATGCTGGTTGCACTATTGGGGAATTTTTCCGTGACAATGGAATGAATTGTTTGATTATATATGATGATTTATCTAAGCATGCTGTGGCATATAGGCAGATGTCTTTATTGCTCAGACGTCCTCCTGGTCGTGAAGCTTACCCTGGAGATATATTCTATGTACATTCTCGCTTGCTTGAAAGAGCTGCTAAAATGTCTGATAAAAAAGGGCAGGGTTCTTTAACTGCTTTGCCAATTGTCGAAACTCAAGCTGGTGATGTATCTGCATATGTGCCAACAAATGTTATTTCAATTACCGATGGGCAGATCTTTCTTGAGTCTGAATTATTTTATAAAGGATTTCGACCTGCAGTAAATATAGGTTTGTCAGTTTCACGGGTTGGTTCTGCTGCACAACTAAAGTCTGTGAAGAAAGTTGCTGGTTCTATAAAGCTAAGCTTAGCTCAGTATAGAGAATTAGAAGATTTCGCAAAATTTGGTTCTGATCTTGATGCTAGTGTTCAATTATCCTTGAATAAGGGTAAATATCTTGTCGAGTTATTAAAGCAAAAACAACATTTACCTATGTCAATAGAAGAACAAGTAGTGCTGATGTATATTTTTTCTAACCTATATAATCAGTTAAGTAAAATACAAATAAGTTACATTAATAAATTTGAACATGATCTTATTAATTATTTTCATACTGTGCATCCTGGGGTTTTAAAAAAGTTGTCAAATGACATGAGTGATGATATAAAAGGTGATATTTTTAACATTGTGAGTAATTTCGTTACTCAATTTAATTGCGTTTAGGTGGTGATTATGGCTTCATCCATTATTAATAAATTTCCTGTAACGAGTGAAGGTTTTGAGAATATGCAAGCCGAACTTGAAAAATTAAAGGAAGAAAAACCTTCTGTGATACAGGCTATTTCTGATGCTCGTGATCAAGGTGATTTGTCTGAAAACGCAGAGTATCATGCAGCACGGGAAAGGTTAGGTTTTATTGAAGGCCGTATAATGGAGATAGAAAGTAAGCTCTCACATGCGGAAGTAATAGAAGTAAAAAATTTGTCTGGTGATTCAGTAATGTTTGGTGCAACTGTGACATTAAGCATGTTAAGTGATAATAACGGTGAAGTGGAATATGTTTATAAGGTTGTAGGCGAATATGAAGCTGATGTTTCAAAGCAGTTAATATCTACTAGTTCACCACTTGGGAGTGCCTTAATCGGCAAAAAAGTCGGTGAATATGTGGAAGTGACAGTGCCAAATGGAGAGAAATTGTATAAAATAGTTAAGATTGAATTTAAGTAAATTATTATGGTACAGGCCACTTATGCTTCAATGAGTCTACCAGGTATTTCTTCTGTGGAAGATGTATTAGAGGATGCTCGTTCCGGTAAATTATTCATTTTAGTTGATGATGAAAATAGAGAAAATGAAGGCGATTTGATTGTCTTAGCTGAGAAAATAAAGCCGGAACATATGGCTTTTATGGTTAGGTACGGTACAGGGGTTGTTTGCTTAGCAATGACTAAATTTCACATGAAAAGGTTGGGCCTTAATTTCATGGAAAAGAAAAATATTGGTGAAAATCATACCGCATTTACTACATCAATTGATGCACGTTATGGCATTACAACCGGTGTTTCAGCAGGGGATAGAACGAAAACTATACATGCTGCTATCAACAAGGATGGTACTCAGGATGACATCATAACTCCAGGTCATGTTTTTCCTGTAATTGCACATAAAGGTGGGGTGGCACAACGTGCTGGTCATACTGAAGCGAGTGTTGAAATGGCGAAGTTAGTAGGGTTTGATCATTCAGCAGTTATTTGTGAATTAGTGAATGATGATGGCTCTATGATGCGCTTACCTCAGTTACTTAAATTTGCTGAACAACATAAAATTAAGTTAACTACCATCGACAAACTTATCAGTTACGTTAAAAATTTAAACTAGCGTTTATAAATTTGTATAATTTAAGTGTTAAAATATAGAATTTCTATAAATTATACAAGCACAGGATTTTCATGTTTAGAGTTGCTAAGTTTTTGACCTTATTGTTCTTTTTTGCATATTATAATAATGCTTACTCTATTGACATTATTAGAGATAGTGAAGTGGAAGCAATAGTGAAAGAGCTAGCGCAACCTTTATTTTCTGCTGCGGATATTGATCATGAGCAAATAAAAGTTTTTATAGTTAATGACAATTCGATTAATGCTTTTGTAATTAACAATAACAGTATTTTCATTCATTTAGGACTTTTACAATATTCGGCTAAACCTTATGTCCTGCTTGGTATATTAGCACATGAGATTGCTCACATATCTGCTGGTCATATATTGCAAATGAGTAGTGCTATGGGTTATTTTCAATCGATAGCAATGATTAGTTATATGGTAGGATTAGTTTCTAGTATTATCATTAACCCTCAGGTTGCTGGTGCAATTTTGCTTAGTGGTGTAGCGTTTAGTTCAAGGCTATTTTTTAACTATTCTCAAGAGCAAGAAAGTGTAGCAGATAGCTATGCTTTAAGGTATCTTGATGAATCTGGCTATGATAATTCAGGTATGAAAGAGATTTTTGATTATTTTAAAAGTATTGAGCATGAGAACACCGAGGAATATTTCCGCACTCACCCACTTAGTGAGAAACGTATATTTGCTGTACAAAATTATAAGGTTAAAAACAACGTAAAACCAATTTTTGCGGATAAGTTACTAAAGTTTGAGCGTGTGGTTGCCAAGCTAGACTCTTTCTTTGCTCCTATTCATGTGTTATCTAATAAATATGAAAATAATTCTGAGTATGTAAATGCTATAGTTTGCTATAGGCAAGGAAAGATAGAAGAGGCTATTGCTAAAGTTAATTCATTGATTCAAGAGTCACGCAATGACCCATACCTATATGAATTGAAAGCAGAAATGCTATACAAGGCCGGAAATTTAAGTGAAGCAATAAAAATGTATGAGGAATCGCTTAGGTATTTATCTGAGAAAAACAGTTATTTAGTGAAACTTGCATTATCTCATACTTTATTATTACACGGTGATGCAAAAAAGGCGATTTTTTACCTGGAGCAGATTTTGAATATAGAACCAAATAACGCTTTTGTCTGGAAGTATTTAAGCATTGCATATAAATGTGAAGCTGATACGGCAATGCATTATTTTGCCTTGACAAAAAAGGCTTGTATTGAAGGTGATTTAAAGCAATTTACAAAATATGCTGAGCTAGCTGTTAAAACTTTACCAAAAGATAGCCCTTATTTGTTGCAAGTTGAAGATATGAAGCGATTTAATGGATAACAAAAAAGCATTTCTGTACTTCTATGGGTTATTTCTTTCCACACTTTTCCAACATAGCTTTTGCTTCATCGCTTACATTGGGCATAACTTTTATTATAATCGTCTTAGCGCCAAAAAATACAGCACAAAACACGCCTAGAGCAAAGAGGGCTGGCCACGGCATCCTGCCAAATATTGCAAGCAAAGCTGCACCAATTATTACTACCGTCATAAGTGGACCGCCTATCCCCCAAACATAACCAATAATATTACATATTACTTGTGTTGTATCATCCATATCAGGACCAGTGATAGCTGCGTAACCTGAGAAAGAGAAAAGCAATACTACACACAAGACACCAAAAAATCCTATTATAGAGCTCATTTTTTTGCCTCTAAGTAATAAATTAACGTAAACCTAAACCTACACATTTTTTATTTTAAAGTAAAAATTATAATTTGTCCATACATAAGTGTTGCTACATAAATAACCCACCATTAATATTGAGCACATGCCCTGTTATATATTTTGCTTCATCACTTGCTAAAAACAAGACCCCTGCTGCTATTTCTTCCCCTGTTCCCATTCTTTTCATTGGAATATTATCTAATATTTTTCCCTTTTGTCCTTCATTTAAAACTTCAGTCATTTTAGTATCTATAAACCCAGGAGCAATACAATTTACTGTTATATTACGACTTGCAACTTCTTTTGCTATAGATTTGCTCATGGCTATTATTCCAGCTTTAGACGCTGCATAATTTGCTTGCCCGGCGTTTCCTGTTAGCCCTACTATTGAGGAAATATTTATAATTCTTCCCCAATTATTCTTAATTAGTTTCCTGCATGCTTCTCTACTCAGCTTAAATGTAGAGCTCAAGTTAATATCAATTACTTTTTGCCATGCTTCATCTGTCATTCTCAATAATAAACTGTCTTGCGTAATGCCCGCGTTGCATACAAGCCCGTCAAAGCCTTCCATCAACTCACTTGCTCTGTTTACTAGTTGATTTACTTCCTCAGCATTTGATAAATCACAAGGGAGTATGTGCATATTTTTTTCATATTGTTTAGCAACTTCTTCGAGCACTTCTTTTTTTGTGCCAGAAATACATAAAGTTGCTCCGGCTTTGTGCATAATTTTTACAATTGCTTGCCCTATTCCGCCTGATGCACCAGTAATCAGGAACTTTCTGCTTTCCAATTTAAGCATAATAACTTTATATTATCTTAATTCCTAACAGAATATTGACTAGTTGGCAATAGATTTCTTACATAATATAAGTAACTCAGATATTCACAAAATAAAGAAAAAGTTGTAATAAAGTTAAGCGTCAAAAAATTTTAAAAACATAATTGATGCAGGAATTGTTACTAAATAGTTTATTCTGGTGCTCTACAGTCTAAATGGAATGCTTAAATTATAGATTCTTTGTTTTTGTGTGTTATCTTGAGTTAACACAAATTCACAGTAGTATTATGATAAGTAAGTTAAAAAAGCTTAGCGCTGGATTTTCTTTGACAGGCTTGATTGGCCATGGTGATAATATAAATATGCAAGGAGCAAAAAATAAAAAGAAGAAGTACCCAAAATTTTTGGATAAGACGTTTGCATTGATTGATGCAGTGATAAATTTTATTTTAAAACGCGAAAGTAATAACGTAAATGAAGTCCTGAAAGTAACATGGGGACCACTATTTTTTGGTCTGGTAGTAATACTCATCTTTTTTGGGATAGGTGGTATTTGGTCGGCTATAGCTCCAATTGACGGTGCGGTGCATGCAAGTGGAGAAGTTATTGTATCTTCAAATAGAAAAATAGTTCAACACTTGGGCGGAGGAATAATAAGCAAAATTTTAGTAAAAGAGGGTCAAGCAGTTAAAAAAGATGAGCCTCTAGTTTTGTTGAGTGATGTTAACGAGAAGGCGAATTTAAGTATCATCAAAGAGAAGCTCTTATCATTTTTAGCAACAGAAGCAAGGCTTCTTGCAATCAGAGTAGATTTGGACACGCTCGAGTTTCCTGATGAGGTTAAAAAATTATCTCACGATGAACTTGTAAATAAAGCGATAAAGAATCAAGTAAAGTTGTTCAACTCTCAGAGAAAGAGCATATTGGGAAAAACAGACATACTGCAACAACGTATAAAGCAGTTAAATGATGAATTAGCGGGGCTAAACTTTCAACTAAATGCAGCTCATAAGCAATATGACTTGATAACTGAGGAGTTGGAAACAAAAAGACAATTACTTGATAGTGGCCATATAAGCAAACCACACATTTTAGCTTTAGAAAAACAGTTTGCTGAAATTGAAGGCAGAGTTGGACATTACCGTTCTGCAATATCTCAAGTGCAGCAAAAAATTGGGGAGAATGAATTAGAAATTATAAACGTAAAAAATGATTCTCAAGAAAGAGCAAACGCTGAACTTAAGGAAGTTAGTACGTCTATTGCAGACTTGAAAGAGAGGCTGATGGTTGCTGAAGATTCATTAGCACGTACAATAATAAAATCGCCTCAAGATGGGATAGTGACAGATATAAGATACCATACTGAAGGTGGTGTTATACAATCTGGAGTTCCGATCATGAGCGTAGTGCCATCAGATGATGACCTAATAATAGATGCTAAAATTCAGACCAGAAACATAGAAGAGATACTGTCAGCACAAAAGAAAGATAGCAATATAGTCTCTATTGATGGGCTAGAAGGGCTAAAGGTTAAAGTTCGTTTAAGTGCTTACAGTGCACGTCGTTTAAGTTTAATTAATGGTATAGTAAGCAATATTTCTCCCGATGCCCTTGATGATCCAAGGCTAGGGCGTTATTATTCAGTACGTGTAGTGATACCAAAACCAGAGCTTGCTCAGTTTAAAAACGTATACCTATACCCTGGTATGCCAGCAGAAGTGTACATAGTTACTCAATCTCGT
Source organism: Wolbachia endosymbiont of Drosophila leontia (assembly GCF_028981785.1). NCBI lineage: Bacteria > Pseudomonadati > Pseudomonadota > Alphaproteobacteria > Rickettsiales > Anaplasmataceae > Wolbachia > Wolbachia endosymbiont of Drosophila leontia. The sequence continues at coordinate 385 of NZ_JAPQLK010000019.1, read as the reverse complement.
ACTCTTTTATCATTCTTGTTTACGCCTATAATTGCAACAGTCGATAGGTCTTTTATAGAAAGGTAGCTCACTCGTTAAAGTAGTAGTGAAAGTGCCGTAATAAAATTTAGGTACATAATTAGACAATAGGCTTTTTGACCTTGCCCAGAAAAAGTGGAGAGAAAGAAAGGAGTTTTTTCGGGTAAAATAAAATTTTGGAGGATTAGAAATGGCAAGAGAATATACGGCAGAATTCAAATTGGAAGCTGTTAAGCTGGCAAATGAACAAAGAAAGGTAGGTCAACCAGTTGCAAAAGTAGCAAGAGATCTAGGAATAAGGGATAGTGTATTAGGAAAATGGATGAAGAAATATAACGAAAAAAAGTCAGCGGCAAATGCATTTCCA
>NZ_JAPQLK010000017.1:0-1966 GCF_028981785.1 Wolbachia endosymbiont of Drosophila leontia | reverse complement strand
TTCACTACCACTCACTAATCCGGCTAAAATTCAAGAATTTCAATGCTTTAGCTATTTTCAATAGAATTAAGTTTATTAATATAAATAACAAATTACTATTCTTAAATTTGATCAGATTGATTGCAAAAAAACAAGATTTTCAATAAGTTGCTTATAATCCTAATTATAGTTAGCCTTTCATAAGTAGCGATGCAACAAAGCCATTCCAGTGTCAAGCACTGGGATGACAGCAATCCTACGTCATACCGCGATTCATTCGCGGTATCTTAGTATAGATTCCGCTAACAAGTAGCGGAATGACGGTTTTTCAAATCGTCGATGAACCTAAGTCACTTTAGCTATAGTATCGGGAACGTAATTGCACATTGGTTTTACAAATTTGAAAATTAGTGTTAAATAAAAATATAAACGCAAAAGGAAAAGAAATGATTGAACTTAAAGGCCCAGAAATTTGTGCAGGCGGAAATAAGAAAAATTTGATTATTTTTTTACATGGTTGGGGCTCAAGTGGCGATAATTTCATTCACCTTGCTAAAGTTATGAGCAAGTTTTTACTGGGTTCATATTTTGTAGCACCCAATGCTCCGTTTAAGAGAGAAATAGGTGATGGTTATCAGTGGTTCAGCTTGGAAGATCGTAGTGAGGAAGCGCTATATAATGGAGTAAAAAATGCTACATCAATTGTAAATCATTTCATTGATACAAAATTAAAGGAGCTTAATTTAAAAGATACGCAACTTTCTTTAGTTGGATTTTCTCAAGGAGCAATGCTTGCAATACATACAGCTCTCACCCGCTCTCAATCCTGTGCATCAGTTGTTGCATACTCTGGTAGGTTTCTTTCACCTTCAAAAACTGCACCAGAGATCAAGTCAAAACCTAACATATGTGCTATCCATGGTGATGCTGACGACGTGGTACCTTTTTCGTCCCTCGACTTAGCGGTTAAAGCTCTGAAAGAAAATGGAGTAAATGTTGAAGGACACTCAATTCATGCATTAGGGCATATCATTAATGAAGAGGGAATAAAATTAGGAGTAGAATTTATCAAGAAGAATTTTAAAAATTAATTTTCATGCACTTGTTTTGCTTTGGTTATGGATATGTAGCTAAATTTTTATCGAAAAAATTACTGAACTTAGGTTGGAAAGTCAGTGGCACATCAAGAAGTAAAAATATACAAGATGTAATCCTCTTTAATTATGAGAAAGTTAGTCAAGATCTGCTTAAAAGCGCAACGCACGTTTTAATTTCTATTCCTCCAGATGGCGATGATGTTGTGGAGAGATACGGTGATTGCCTGCAAAATGTAAAATGGCTTGGTTATTTGTCTGCAACTAGCGTCTATGGTGATCACTCTGGTAATTGGGTGGATGAGGAATCTGAAACAAGACCTATAGAAATCAGAGGAGAAAAGCGCCTTAAATCTGAAAAGAAGTGGCTAAATAGCAAACTGCCTGTACATATTTTTCGTTTAGCTGGAATATACGGTCCTGGTAGGAACGTGTTAATTGACTTGCAGCTTGGCAAAGCAAGAAATGTGAAAAAAGAAGGGCATTTTTTTTCTCGTATTCACGTTGAAGATATATCGAATATTTTATTTTCTTCCATGCAAAACATAAAACCTGGTGAAATATACAATTGTGCAGACGATTTACCCACTACACAATCTGAAGTGATAATGTATGCAGCCAAACTTCTCAATGTTAGCCCTCCAGAGCCAATTGAGTTACCAGATTATGCACAGAGTTTTTATTTAGGATCAAAAAGAGTAAGTAATGTTAAAATTAAAAAAGATCTTAATGTCTCTCTAATTTATCCTAACTACAAGGTGGGATTAGAGAGTTTGCATGTAAAAAAACTGAAATCACATCAGAATGATAGATAGGCTTATTGTCACTGCCATTAAGTTAAGGAAAGAATGGTTAAAAACTGAACTAAAAAGTCAGAAATAATTAAGGATTTA
>NZ_JAPQLK010000016.1:0-2553 GCF_028981785.1 Wolbachia endosymbiont of Drosophila leontia | reverse complement strand
ATCTGTACAGAGAAGATAAATAAATAGCTTCAGTTTCATGATAAGGGGGCTGGCGAGGTTTGTCAAGGAATTTTTATGCAAGAGATCTATTGAAATGCCCCTGTAAAATTATACTATTAATTAGTACACTGTAAATTTAAAATTATAAATATGTTAAGCAGATTGGTAATTTTGCTATTAGTTTTTATACTTCCTTTTTCTTCATACTCATACCAGTTTAGAACCAAAGCAAAGCAAGCAGTAGTCTTAGATTTAGCTTCAGACTCGTTCATTTTTGACCATAATTCTGACGAAAAAATGGCCCCATCTTCAATGAGCAAGCTAATGACTTTATATATAGCCTTCGATTATCTAAAAGCTGGAATAATACACATGGAGGATAAATTTCGAGTAAGCAGAAAAGCGTGGGAAAGAAAAGGCTCTTCTATGTTTTTGAAAGAAGGTCAATCCGTTACAGTAAGGGAATTACTTGAAGGAATTACAATAGTCTCAGGCAATGATGCCTGCATAACACTAGCCGAGGGCATTGCAGGATCAGAAGAGAATTTTGTGGCTGAAATGAATGAAGTTGCACAAAATTTGAATCTGAATGACAGTCATTTTGTCAACTCAAGCGGGTGGCCAGATGAAGATCATTTTATGAACGCAAAAGACTTGGTAATGCTGGCAAAAAGGATTTTCACTGATTTTCCTGAATATTATGATTTATTTTCCGAACAATATTTGACATATAATGAAATTGTACAAAAGAATAAAAATCTTCTACTTTTTCACGATATTGGGGTTGATGGCTTAAAAACCGGTTATACAAATGCTGGTGGTTACGGCATTGTAGCATCTGCAAAACGAAACGATAGGAGAATTTTTGCTGTCGTAAATGGCTTAAACACTGAGAAAGAGCGAATAGAAGAAGCAAAAAGACTGATACAATATTCCTTAAATCATTTTAACACCAAGAAAATATTCGCTAAGGATAGCGTAGTTGAGGAAGTAAATGCTCTCTATGGAAAAGATAAAAAAGTGCCTATTACAGTTGCAAACGATGTTACCATAACTTACAACCGCAAATTGCATGACCGAATTAAGGTGCGTATTGAATATAAAGATATGATACCTGCACCAATTAAAAAAGGTCAAGAAGTGGGCAAAGTTTTTGTAGAAATACCAGGTATTGAGCAACAAACTACACCACTTTATGCAGCAAATGACGTGCAGGAATTGAATTTCGTAGAAAAGTTTTTTAGGATGTTATTTTAAGTTTAACATTAAAGCAATTTCGAAAGAGAGATCTATTGCACTTTAGTATAGTTTTAACTAACAATTTCTGTTACAATACAAGATTGAAGTGTTACGAAAATGTGCTGGTTGTATTTGTTGCTGTCTAGTATCCTAGAGATGCTGTGGGCTGTAACACTAAAGTTTAGTAACAGTTTTACTAAAGTTGTGCCTTCGATTGCAACATTGGTAATTATGATCATTAGCATTTATTTTTTATCTCTTGCAGCATGCTTTCTACCTATTAGAGTATGCTATGCAGTTTCCTCTGGAATATGCACAATTGGAATAACTATAATTGGTGCAACCACTTTCACAGAGAATATTAATTTATCTCAAGTTTTATGTATCGTTTTAATTGTAATAGGAACCATAGGGCTCAAGCTCTCTATTTAAACCTAAAGTTTATGCATGAATTGGATATATTTACTCTTATCGTCACTAATTGAAGTGTTCTGGGTCATAGCACTTAAGCATAGTTGTGGATTTACTCATCTCGTACCATCAATAATTAGCATATTCTCCATGGCTCTTAGTACATATTTACTTTCGCTCGCTACACGTTCTATACCTATCGGAGTATGCTATGCAATTTGGACTGGAGTGGGCGCTATAGGAGCTTCGATACTTGGAGTTTACCTATTTGATGAACCAGTTAATTTATTCGAAGTAATATGCTTTATTTTAGTTACATTCGGGATTATAGGATTAAAATTGTTTGATACTGCAAAACAAACTGTTGATAAAATGGAATAAAAGATCCCACTGGGATGAAAGAAGCAGATACTCCATATTGTCATGCAAATTGGAATCCAGACTTTTTTCTATATAGCATGGTGAAGACGGGAAACCGTAACCGTTCACACAATGGCGTCAACTTAAGGAAAAATGTCAGAGATTGCGTATAAAATTTCTCTCTAAATTTTTTATCATTAAATTATCCAAAGAGTGCAAGAAACAGCACTTTTGTTTCTATTTTATTGCAACAAAAAAGTTTAAAATGTGTCTTTTTTAGGTGAAACATGCAAAAAGGAAAAAACCTTATTCTACAAATTAAAAATGCAATATACTCGAAAACTTTTCAGAGAATCCATTGTGTTGAGTTTTACATGAACAAGAAAACTTCCTTTTTCGACAGTATTTTCTATGATTTTAAAGTTAGTTAAAAAAAGTTTGGGAATAGAATGTGAACTTATGGAGCCATTGACATGTACCCTCAAAGCAAGCTTTTTCTAAAGCAAGGTATAAGATTTGCCATACAGGCTTTCAAGAATTTAA
>NZ_JAPQLK010000015.1:0-3866 GCF_028981785.1 Wolbachia endosymbiont of Drosophila leontia | reverse complement strand
GATAGCTTCATGAATTTATTGTACGTTACCTACTATCCGAAGAGCGATGCAACAAAGCCCACTGGGATCCGTCTTATTTTTATAATGGAAATTAGTTTAACGTATGCTCCTAAAATCTGTTGTCCATTGCACAATTTGCAAATATTTTTATACCTGGACCCCAGTGTCAAGCACTGGGATGACACCTTTGTGTTTGAGGCAAAACAGGCTATAACATTTAACATACTACCCTCGCAAACAAATGTTCGTACAGTTGTGTATCAGCTACTGGGATGACACCACCCCTAGTGGGCACTGCCCCTAAATCATAATGGATAACAGGGTTATAAGCTCTGAACATTAATAATAAGGCCTATTCTTCTTTAACCTGAGTGCAATTGCGTCTTCCCAAACTTCACCATTACGCAATAACTTTTCTTTATTGTACATTAGCTCCTCTCTTGTTTCAGTAGCAAATTCAAAGTTAGGACCTTCAACAATTGCATCAACTGGACATGCCTCTTGGCAAAGTCCGCAGTATATGCATTTTGTCATATCAATATCATAGCGCGTGGTGCGGCGACTACCGTCTTCTCTTTCCTCTGCTTCAATAACTATTGCTTGAGCAGGGCAGATAACTTCACATAATTTACAAGCTATGCATCGTTCTTCACCGTTTGGATACCTACGCAACGCATGCTCACCACGAAACCTTGGACTTAAAGGGCCCTTCTCCATAGGATACCTCAAAGTAACCTTTGGCTTAAACATATATTTTAATGTAATAACAAACCCTTTAATTAACTCTACAAAAGACCAGTACCAAGCTAATTTCTTGAGCATAAAATATTTAAAACTTGTGTCAGTCATTATAAATCATATTATCAGTTTTCAAAATAAATATTTTCACCTGGGTGACTTTTTAGGTATTTTGGTTTCTTAAGTGTAATATTGCTAAGTAGTTTATATAAATAATGACAAACACAAATGAAACTATTTTCGCTTTATCGACCGTATTTGGTAAGTCAGGAGTTGCAGTAATCAGAATTTCAGGCAACTACGCGCTTAAAGCTTTAAATCATTTTCATATTAAGAAAGAAATTAAACCAAGATTTGCTACTTTAGTTGATCTATATGATGATTCCAGTCAATTGATAGATAATGGAATAATCATCTATTTCCCTGCTCCAAACAGTTTCACTGGCGAGGATGTTATAGAGCTACAAGTGCATGGAAGCAAGGCCGTCATAAAAATCATCTTGGAGGAATTATCAAAAATTTTCGTTATGGCCAGGCCTGGAGAATTCTCACTTAGGGCTTTTCTAAATGGTAAATTTGACTTAACGCAAATAGAAGGGATTGCAGACTTAATTGATGCTGAGACGAAAATGCAAGCTAAACAAGCGATTAAGCAGATATCTGGAGAATTGGAGAGACTATACAGCAATTGGAGGCAAAGATTAATAACGATACAATCCAAAATCGAAGCATATATAGACTTTCCAGAGGAAATTTGGGCAGAAAAAAGTGAATTGGAAAAAATTAATAATGAAGTGCAATCTCTCGTGCAGTTGATACAAGAGCATTTAAATGATAATAGACGGGGCGAAAGGTTGCGTGAGGGTTTACATATTGTAATAACTGGTGAACCAAATGTCGGTAAATCAACTCTGTTTAATTTCTTAGCCAAGCGTGATATTGCTATTGTTTCTGAATATGCAGGCACAACAAGAGATATACTTGAAGCTCATATTGACATTGGCGGATACCCAATCATTCTCTCTGATACTGCTGGAATTCGTGAGAGTTCAGATCCAATAGAATTAGAAGGTGTAAGTCGAGCGAAAAAAAGGTCTTTTGAAGCTGATTTAAGAATAGAACTATTTCCTTTTGAACAGCGTCATAATATCAATTGCAACGTTGTAAATAGCGATACTATTTATGTATTGAGCAAAGCTGACGATGTTATCAATAATCACAATATAAAAATTAATGGCATAGATCTTTTACCCATTTCTATTCTAAAGGAAATAGGTACAAACAAGTTGATCTCTCTCATAAAAGAGAGGGCAGAGGAAAAATTTGGGCATGATAGAGACACTCCTGTGATTACTCGGCAAAGACATAGGAATCACATGAAGAAAGCACTGGAACATTTACAACGTTTTAATATCGATAATCCAATTGAGTTGATATCTGAAGATTTGAGGCTTGCTGCATTTGAACTTGGTGCGGTGATTGGAATTATTGATGTTGAGGAAATATTGAGTAGTGTGTTTAGCAACTTTTGCGTGGGCAAGTAAAGCTTTTATAGATTGCTTAAAATCAAATGTTGTGATAGAAAAGAAATGGACGGATGGCCGAGCGGTTTAAGGCACCAGTCTTGAAAACTGACGTACGTGATGAGCGTACCATGGGTTCGAATCCCATTCCGTCCGCACAGCATCTCGCTATGCTAGCTGATTTTTAGAGCTTATTTGGACTATGTGGTTCATAACGCTGGAAATCTTGTCTAATCTAGCCACATCTTTTAAAAATACATCCCTTTGTAAATTGACCTTGTTAGCAAAGAAAGCTAATATCTATAAATAGATCATCATCTGAATATGAAAACCGATATAGTAATAATAGGTGCAGGACCTGTTGGAATATTCACTGCTTTTCAAGCGGGAATGCTTGATATGAGATGTCATATAATAGATGTTTTGGATCAAGCAGGAGGACAATGCACAGCTCTTTACCCAGAAAAGCCAATATACGATATACCTGGTTATCCTGTAATTACTGCCCAAAAATTAATTGAGCAGCTAATGGAGCAAGCTTCGCCATTTAAGCCTATTTACCATTTAAGTCAAAAAGTAGAAAAGATTTCAAATAACGAAGGTGAAAACTTTACTATCATAACGAGCATAGGTACAGAGGTAAAATGTAAGGCTGTTATTGTTGCTGCAGGTAATGGAATGTTTGAACCTAACCGTCCACCCTTAAGTGGTATATTAGAATATGAAAATAAATCTGTATTTTACAGTGTAAATAAAATTTCTGATTTTCAGGATAAAACTATAGTCATTGCAGGGGGGGGTGATTCTGCGGCTGATTGGACTGTAGAACTTTCTAAAGTTGCAAAGAAAATTTATGTGATACATAGGAGAAGGGAATTTCGCTGCACTCCTGAAACTAGAAATAAATTAGAATCACTTGAAATTGATGGAAAAATAGAACTGGTAGTGCCATATCAATTACACGAACTAGCAGGAGGTAATGGGCAATTGAGCACAGTGATAGTAAAAAACATTGCCTCTAAGGAAGAAAAAGAAATATCCGCTGATTTTTTGCTGCCATTTTTTGGATTGTCAATGAATCTTGGTCCAATAAACAATTGGGGTATACAGTTAGAACATAGCCGCATAGTTGTCGACCCAGCTACACTTAAAACCAGTAGAGATAGGATATATGCAATCGGAGATATAGCTATTTATTCAGGCAAACTAAAATTAATACTAAATGGTTTTGCTGAGAGCGCCATGGCTTGTTATGACATATACAAAGTAATCCACAACTCTCCAGTCAATTTTCAATATTCAACTTCAAAGGGAATTCACGGGAAAGAAAAACTTCCTTGACAAACCTCGCCAGCCCCCTTACCATGAAGCCGGAGCTATTGTATTTGCTTTCGCCAATCTGCAGATTAAAAGGTAAGGATTACTTAATGTATCGGCGTCTTATGTTCAATTTTTTGCATTATATAGATGCTGTATGTCTTTACAAAACTTCATCTACATCTAGATTTTTATCTAAATAAGCTGAACGCGCTTACAAAGCGTTACAAGACATCAAAAAATGCCAATACTCGACAGAGATAGTAAAAGACTAGCTAACTCGGGGAT
>NZ_JAPQLK010000014.1:0-1150 GCF_028981785.1 Wolbachia endosymbiont of Drosophila leontia | reverse complement strand
GGTTTTGTTTTCTTTCTGCTACTCTCCAGTATTGGTCTAATTTTTTTAAATTGTTCTTTACTTATATCGCTTGGATAGCTTTTTTGCATAGATATACCTCTTTCTTAACTATGCTTATTTTACCTCATATTTTCGAGATCCTTAACAGGTTCTAAGGAGCTTTTCGAATACGCTCAGATCCTATTTTGCATATGCAACTTCTCTTACTTACTGACGATCCCGATTGATAATGTCCTGGCAGCAAAAGCTGTAAATTGTTTAGCATTGTCAAAGTTATCAACTGATGGCATTTCTGCGACAACAGCAACAGCAGTAAGATATCCTATACCTTTTATAGTCTTAAGGTTTTCCACCATATTTTTTAGATGTGGATAGTTATTTATATGCTCATTAATTTCTTTTTCGAGAACAATAATTTGCTCCTCTATTGCCAAAATTACTTTAGATATAGCTTCTTTGCAACTGGAATGCATATTTTTGTTTTCCAAGCGATTTGTCTGTTGCACCTTATCATCTTTTGGCAATTGCATGCAACGGTAAAGCTCCCTCAAATGCCTCATTTCAGGTGCAATGGGCTTCCAAAGAGCAGGTTTGTTGGCGATACAAAATCTAGCTATCATAGCTGCATCTGATTTATCTGTCTTATTTCTGAGCAGCTCACTTTTGCCAAAAGCTTTGATTTGGGCTGGGTTTACTATACTGACATTATGTCCTAAATCGTGCATAAAAGTAGCCAAATCTTCTCCATACCAACTAGTTGCTTCAAGACATAAATGAGTAAGATTTGCTCCATGGCCATTGCACCAAACTACAAGTTTTGCAAAACCATCTTGATTATTTTGAAAGACTTTGTGTCGTTTTTTACTGTCCACTAACAAACATCAAATTTCTTTTTTGAAATATCCACACCCAAAATAGCATTTACTTGCATAAAATTGCCTCCAAGACTATAAATAAACTGAGAGTTTAGACTAACCTTGTAATACGGGATATAATTCCAAAAGATACTGTTCAGTCTTTAACTCTATGGGAGGGAAGCAAAATCTGGCTTAATGGCATTAGTGTCGCATCAGCTTCACCCTCCCTTTGAGGTATTTTAGCTCTAATGCCTCACATCATAAAGATACAAGTGTCACGCACTGGCATGACA
>NZ_JAPQLK010000013.1:0-2304 GCF_028981785.1 Wolbachia endosymbiont of Drosophila leontia | reverse complement strand
GGCTAAAATTCAAGAATTTCAATGCTTTAGCTATTTTCAATAGAATTAAATTTATTAATGTAAATAATAAATTACTATTCTTAAATTTGATCAGATTGATTGCAAAAAAACAAGATTTTCAATAGGTTACTTATAATCCTAACTATAGTTAGCCTTTCATAAGTAGCGATGCAACAAAGCCATTCCAGTGTCAAGCACTGGAATGACATTACAGGGACACTGGGATGACATCATCCTTTTCTCTGGATTCCAGACTGGAATGACAGCAGTCCTACGTCATACCGTCACGGTATCTCTAGATCCCGCTAATAAGCAGCGGGATGACGGTTGTCAGGGTGTCAGCTACTTAGATGAAACCCTTTCCCGGTCTATCAAATCACATAGGAGAAAACTAAGACCAATCAAATTTCTTATCTTGCGGTTTTATTTGCAATATTGCTACCACACTGATCAACAAGCAGAAGACTATATAAAGCCCAGCAGCAAGGTTTGTTTGAGGAAATGTTACAGTCAACCAAATACAAACCATAGGAGTAAATCCTCCATGTAACGCATAAGAGATATTGCGTGATAAGCTCACACCACTAAATCTAACATTGGTAGGAAAGAGTTCAGATGCAACTATTCCTATGGGAACTATACCCCTTTCTATTATAGAGAGAACCATTACGCTCAACGCAATCACAAGATAATTTTTATAGTAATATGCAATAGATAACGCAGGACAACACAGTGCCATTGTAATTGCTATAAATAAGATTGCAGTGCGCTCTTTTCCAACTTTATCAGCCAACATTCCAAACGCTATTGAAGATATCGGCATTAATACACTGGTTATAATCAATACAATTTCGTTGATATATGTTGTTACATAAACATCCACTGATGCTATTTCCTTTGCGAGAGTTCGAAGAAATATGGTAAATCCAACAGCAACATTAACAGGTACAGATATTAAAATAGCAAGTATAAGAGCTCTCTTGTGGCGTTTTATAAGCTCTATTATTGGCAAATCAGGCAAATTTCTTTGTTTTCGATTTTTTTCATATGCTGGAGTTTCTCCCAATGTGTATATGCTATACGCGCTAATTAATCCTAAAATAGCTGAGAAAATAAATGGCAATCTCCAACCCCAGGTACAAAAATCAGTAGCTTTTTTGCAGATAATCACTATCACCGCAGAAAGCAAGACGCCAATGGAGCGACCAAAACCCATCATTCCAAAATACATCCCTAAGTTCTCTTTCCTACTGGATAAATGCTCTATAAGATAAACAGAACTTCCTTGTTCACCACCAAGTGCAATTCCTTGTGTTATATGGATTGCAAGAAGCAATATAGTAGAAATTATACCTACTTGATTGTGACTTGGAATAAATGCAATGAGGCTTGATGGTATCGATATTAGCAAGATAGTAATTATTAATGCTATCCTCCTTCCATACCTGTCACCAACGTGACCAAATATGAGTGCACCAAGTGGCCTTACAATTGCACCTAGCCCTACAATTCCAAATAATTGCAGTATGTTACTGTAGACATCTTTTGCAAAACAAAACTCTCTGCTGATTATGTTAATCAAATCAATAAAAAGCATGTAGTCATACCATATTGCGATTCTGCAGAGTATGGTTGATATCAACACCCTTGTTTGCACTAAATTCAATTCGTAAATGTTTGCTTATTCTATTCTGGCTGCTTTTTGGGATTTTACAACCTAAACATATGGAGTTGACTTTTTTATTATGGTGTGTGACAATTGCAATGAATATAGCTTATTTAGCAGCACTTATAGCAGCAGCTATAATAAAAATAGCAGCAGTAATACTTTGTGCTATAATGTGTATAAGCACTTTCTTTATATTATTTAAGGGAAAAAGAACACTTAGATTCAAAAGGATTTCTATCTCTTCCAAAAACAGTAGGTGTAATTTCTATAATACTATCAATTATATCTCTCCCACTTATTATATTAAGCCTTACTACTCCGTCACCTCTGGTAGTAGGTATAGTAGGTGGTATCGTTGGTGCTATTTCCATAATACCATTAATAGTAGCTTACATTTTGCTTGTGGCTATATCGAATATCTTTATTACCAAGTCTTTATAAATTTGAGCTAATGTTACTGTCTTCATTTCTTCTTGGTTGTAATATTGCTAAAAGTTATCTATTTCCATAGGTATAACATATAATCTGATTTTATAAGATATTCTACCGGGATTAAAATATCGTAAATCTAAGAACCTGTTTAAAATCTTCGTAATAGGAGAGAAATGAAGGAAAGGACAATCATTTGCAAGCTG
>NZ_JAPQLK010000012.1:0-7385 GCF_028981785.1 Wolbachia endosymbiont of Drosophila leontia | reverse complement strand
GGTTTTGTTTTCTTTCTGCTACTCTCCAGTATTGGTCTAATTTTTTTAAATTGTTCTTTACTTATATCGCTTGGATAGCTTTTTTGCATAGATATACCTCTTTCTTAACTATGCTTATTTTACCTCATATTTTCGAGATCCTTAACAGGCTCTTAGAGAGAGGGGAAGAGACGCATGCGGTAATGGTAACAGACAAGGGTTTAATCTACAGAGAAGAATTTTTTACGTCATTGTCAGCAGTAGCCAGAAAAATAATGGGAATGAGCTACAACGGACCTTTATTATTCGGGATGCGTGATAAAAATGGGAGCTGAAGAGGAGAAAATGCTAAAAGAAGTAAGGTGTGCGATATATACGAGAAAATCAAATGAGGATGGACTAGAGCAGAAGTTTAACAGTCTTGATGCGCAGCGAGTAGCATGTGAAAAATATATAAAGATCAAAGAAGGCTGGGTAGCATTGACCAAAAGGTACGATGGTGGAGGATTTTCAGGGAAAAACTTAGAAAGACCAGCGATAAAGGAATTATTTGCAGACGTGAAAGGAGGAGAGATAGATTGTGTAGTAGTATATACTCTGGATAGGCTATCAAGGGAGACAAAAGACAGCATCGAAGTAACGTCATTTTTTAGAAGGCACCGAGTAAATTTTGTAGCAGTAACACAGATATTTGATAATAATACGCCAATGGGAAAGTTCGTACAAACGGTATTATCAGGAGCAGCGCAACTAGAAAGAGAAATGATCGTAGAAAGAGTAAAAAACAAAATAGCAACATCAAAAGAACAGGGATTATGGATGGGAGGAACTTTGCCATTTGGGTATGATGTAAAAGATAAAGAATTAATAATAAATGAGAAAGAAGCGAAAATAGTAGGGCATATATTTGAAAGATATTTGGAACTGAAGTCAATGGCAGAGTTGGCAAGAGAGTTAAATAATCAAGGTTACAGAACAAAAGTAGATATCTTTAAAAAAGCGACGGTAAGGAGAATAATAACAAACCCAATATACATGGGAAAGATAAGACATTATGAGAAAGAGTATGAAGGAAAGCATGAAGCAATCATAGAAGAGGGAAAATGGCAAAAAGCGCAAGAGTTGATAAAGAATCAGCCGTATCGAGAAGCAAAATATGAGGAAGCATTGCTTAGGGGAATAATTAAATGCAAGAGCTGCAATGTAAATATGACGCTGACGTATGCAAAAAAAGAGAATAAGAGATATCGATATTATGTGTGCAACAATCATTTAAGGGAAAAAAATTGTGAATCAGTAAATCGAACAGTAGTAGCAGGAGAAGTAGAAAAAGAGGTAATGAAAAAAGCAGAGCAATTATATGAAAAATGGGGAGAAAAAGCGGAAGAGTGGAAAAATTCAAGTTTTGGAAAGCAGAAAGAAATAGTGAAAGAGTTAATAAAAACAGTATTAGTGAAAGAAGATGGAATAGAAGTGTGTTCAGACAATAAGGTAGAATTTATACCAATAAAAAAGAAAGGAAATAAATGCACAGTAGTAGAACCAGAAGGAAAAACAAATAATGCGCTACTGAAAGCAGTGGTAAGAGCCTACCTGTGGAAACGTCAGCTAGAAGAGGGAAAATATAGAAGTGTGAAGGAGCTTAGTGCCGAAATTAATATAGGTACAAGACGTGTGCAACAAATTTTAAGGCTGAATTATTTAGCACCAAAGATTAAAGAAGATATAGTAAATGGGAGGCAACCAAGGAGTTTGAGGTTAGCTGATTTGAGAGAAATACCGATGCTGTGGAGTGGACAACTGGAAAAATTCTATGGTCTTAATTTATAAAAGCGACAGTATGCGCCAGAAAACTGACACTTTAAAAATTTTGGTAAATCAGTTAAAAACTTAACTATATAATGAAAATAGCAAAGATCTTTAATTCGTGTGTAAAAAAGCTAAAATAGAAATCACTGTGCAAGACAAAACCCTTCTAATAAACTTTCTTCCAAATCATATTTTGATAGTAAATCTGGCAAAGAAAATACTACAGGTGAAAAAGAAAAACCGCTAATGCTACAAAGTCTGGCTGGTAGCCTGCTATTGGTAGATGGAATTTACTGTTCTTACTACATACAACGACTTACTGTTTCTTTGAAACTTGAAACTCCTATTATTTTGTCAAGCTTTGTCAAAGGCGTTTTTTCATTAGACTGACTTATTGATTCAGAATGCATTAATTCTCCAGATCTTTCAAAATATCCTTGCTCAATAGCATAGTAGACCCAATACTTACCGAGCCTGCAATCATTGCCTAACTCTTTTTCGCGACCTTTGAATTTTTCTAATATTTCCTCTCTATTACTCACTTCTACTATAATTTTGCTTTTATCTTGTACGTCAGGATACAGTCTAACGTCTACATTTCCTAAACTGGTATAGAAAGTTAATACTATACTGCTACCTTCTGTAAGCTCTGTGTAATACCTTATACCGTTTTCGGTTATAATTTCCACCTCACTTTTGCCAATTTTTATTATATCCCTTCTATATGATTCCTGGATTAGTTCCAGATTTCTTGTTCTATCTGTGATTCTTGCGACATCTATTATACTATCCTCTGAGTATTCTAAGTAAGATACATTATTATCGATTTTTCCATCATATAGTTGACCGCTAGTAGCATCCCTTGCAATTCTAAAAATATCTTCAGCATTACTAACATACTCTAAATGAGAACTGATCATATTAGCTTTATGAGCTTTGAACTTTAATTCTATCGTATCAATGACTTTTAAACTTTCTGACCTTTTTAACTTTGCCCCTCTTGATATTAATGTACATACTATATTACTAGCAATTTCATAATTTTCTCCCAGTTGAGCAATTTTTTCTAGTATTTCATCTGTGCAATAACACTCTTCACCCTTGGCCAAATTTAGTCTTATTCCAGAAGATATGATTTCGTTTACAACTTCTTGTAATTCAATCATGCTTTTAGCTTTTACTACCTTACTTAAAAACTCATTGCGTTTAGCAAGGTAATTTATTTGATAAATCTCTGATAAGAAACTATCGCATTTTTCATAATTGTCTTGTTTGTTACCTATAAAATCAGCTGCTCCTGCTTTTAAGAGCAAGTCTTTTACATTAGGAAATTGACGAGATGGCCAATCAAGAAGTACTGAACTATCATCCTTAACATTTAAAACTATCTTTAAGTCGTTGTCATTTTCACATTGATTTAAAAACTTCCTTAGATTTTCAACCTCTGGATCATAAGCACTATCCCAATCTTCATCAGAAATTGTAGCGAGAAGCATTTTACCTAGTTGCTTTCTTAATTTTTTTTGACTATTAGTTAATAAACATTCTATAATATTGCCATTATCAATTGCAACTTGTAGTGGAGTTTTTCCATCGTTATTTTTTGTGCTTAAATCAGCTCCTTTGCTTATGAGCAAATCCATAGTTTTTCTGCTATAATCACCACACTTAGCAGCATAATAGTGTAAAGGTGTGTTACCTTTTTCATCTTGTATATTTGGATCAGCTTTTGCATCTAAGAGATACCCAAGATCTTCACGTCCACCGGAATAAATAGCAGTATCATGCAAAAGTGTTTTACCTTTATTATCCTGCATATTTAGATCAGCACCAGCTTTTAGAAGAGAAGGAATAACCTCGTCGTGTTCGAGAAACACGTTCAATATTGTTGTCCCTAGATGTCCTCTTTTTAGATTAAGAACGTGCCTAAGGTCTTCATTTTTCTCATTACTTTTTAAAAAGTGCTTAAGATTTGAAAATGAGTAATAATCCTTCAGATTGAAATCTTTTATAATACTATTTAGTAGTGCTTGATTTAGCTTTTTTTGACTCTCTTCCAGTTTTAAGTTAGGTGAATGAATAAACCACTCGTCTACTAGATCCTCCAGATACTTTTTATCATCAATCAAACTTCTATCAGCCCAAAGTAAACCTCCCTTAATGAATTCATAATAACTACCTACTTCGGCAGTTACTACGCTAGGTTCTCTTGACTTTTTAACCATGATGACACCTCCTAACTTGAACAGACAACACGTTATATATGATTTATATCATATAAGTCAAGCCAATTAAACATAATTTTAATGTCCTTGAATACAACTCCTGCAAGCGGGAGAGACAAGAGGATTACTTAACTCACCTTTTCTCTGCACTGGAATACTCAATTTTTCTGTTCTATCTTTTGTTTTTGAATAAAGTTCTCTGAAGTTTTCTAAGCAATTTTCAATTGTTTTTAAAGCCAAAAACCCTTTCTGTTCTCTTTCACTGGAATAAAGCAATTCCAAATCTTCTTTCTCTCGTTCTATATTGGATAATGTTTCATTTATGAAGGTGACCAGCTCTTCATTTTTACTCAAACAAGTGGTCATTTCATCAGAAAGAGTATTATTTGTTTGAGTAAGCGAGTTAACTTTTTCCATTAATTCTTTTGTTTGATTATTCATTTCTTCTATAACTTTTTGTTTTTTTAACAATTCTTCAACTTGATTTAGCATTTTCTTTTGTAATTGTTCAACATAAGATGGGCTAAGAGAACGTTCTCCCTTACATTTTATTTTATTTAAATTATAATCTAGTTTTGCAGGGCAAGCATCTTTCTCTGCAATTTTCTGTTTCATAATTCGGCATTCTTCCATAAGAAGATCTAATTGATTTTTAAAATTGTCTCTTTCCGCTTTCAACATCTCAATCTTAGGATTATTGTGTTCACTAACCTTCATTTTATCATTAAGATGACCTAACTGATTCTTTAATTCCCTGATTTCACTGTCTTTATCATTTAACTCTTTGTTTTTTAATGTGCTCAATTTTTGTATTTTTTCTTCTTGGCTTTTTAACTCTACTTCTAATTTTTCCTTTTCTGTTGTTAATTCAGAAATGTTCTTACATTCATCATCCAATTGTTGTTTTGTACCAATTATCTCTTTATTTTTCTGCTGTAATTGATTGTTTAATTCTTCCACTTGATTGTTTGCAGTTTCTTTAGCTTTTTGCTCCAGAATGAGCTCTTTTTCTAGCTCTAGCCCTTTTTGAGCAAATTTATTTTTCCTAGCCTCGATTTCTTTGTTATTACTAATTATTTTATATGAAAGCACAACTACTAAAACAGTTACGACGGTAAAAGCTGAGCTTAAAAATTCAACTGAAGACAAAAAATCGAAATAAGAGGATTCAGACAGTGCTACAGATGCAAGCAACATAAAGGTGGCAAAAGCACTAGCTATGATATAAGATGTGTGTTTCATTGGATAGATTTCTCATTGCGATAATTACATTGTTAGAAGGAAGCAAGTTATAAAAAATTAACACAAACCCAAACTCACTGTACATTTTCTACTTTCAGCCTTCAAGCACTGCCAAAAGAATTTTACTATCTTTTTTAGCTTTCACAAGGTAAAAGTCAATAGTTATAATTGCTTGAAGTATTATTGACGCTTAGTTATTCTAAGTTGATTAAATAATTAGCTCAGGCCAAAGTTTAAGGTGGTCAATAAAAATTTGTATTGGAACAGGCGGTATGAATAGAAACATTTTGCAAAGGAAAAGTCTAAAATCATCATCTTTGGAGAACAAGTTGCAACCTAATCCTGAAGAGTTGAGCGGTGTGTGTGACTCTGATTGGAGAGAGAGAAAAGATGAGAGTGAGAACAAGAATTTAGAACAGGAAAGTGATGTTTCTAATATGATTGGTTTTCATACATTGGGTGACACGTTTGGTAGTCTTAATAGTTTCCGTATTTCAACTGGTACACTTGATGAATTAGGGGCACAGGGACTTTCTTGGGATGGTTACCTTCCGAGCTATACTAATGAGAGTATTGACTCGGGCATGGTGCAAGAGACATCGACTGAAAATGTATCAAGTCCTATTTCCAGTGAAGAAAGTTTTTTTACTGATGAAAATGAAAGTGAACCATATGAAAGCCCTAATAATAGCATTTTTATGTATTTAAATAGTACTAAATTTGATGTAAGTAAAGATGGTATTTATACACACGATGATCCACAGCACAGTGAATCACTGATTTCAGGAAGTAGAACTCCAGGCAATTCGCCAAGAATTCCTCAAGCAATCTGTTTCAGCGCTAGAGATACAAGTAAAGGTGAAGAATTAATTTACAAAACTTCAAGCTATAATCCATCGCAGAAAAATTCTAAAAGAAAGAAGATCTTTTTGTGTCTTACAGTATTGTCATGTACTCTTTTTTTTGGATCACTAACTTCTTCATTTTTAGGAAAGCCTCTTATCTCTGATCAGAAAAGTAATCTCATGTTATTGGCAATTTTGGGTGCTGCTTTTGCCATTTTAGGTTCTATTGCCCTAGTTCTATATTGTTATACTCAACCTAAAGAAAACAAACCACTTGATGCATTAGATCAAGTTAGTACATGTATGCTAAAACCAATATATTATCACCATAGGTTTGTGCAGCCATTTATCGAGGTACAGGATGTTTATGCGGTAAAAGGATACCGGCATATGAAGGTATAGTTTAGCAAAAATTGGAGATATTATGAGGAATTTAAAATGCGGACTTGGGAAGTATTAAGCTTATCGTTTTTGATGTTAAGTAGTAGTTTTGTACATGCTAGTGGAGCATTAGTATCTTCATGCGATAAAATACCTTCAGGTTATAGAGGCAAGGTTTTTAAAATTAAGACTGATTACCTAGCTGAAACGAGTAATAAAGAAAGACCATGGGAATGCATATCATTTAAAGAGGAACCACAAAAATACGCCTATACAACTTTAAAGTATATATATGATGGGAATATAGACTGCGATTTTGATTTACATTGCAATAAGGTTGCTAATTGGTATCATGCGCCATGGATGCACTACGGGATAAATGGTAGAGAATTTGTTAATGGTTTAACAAGAGAACGATCCTTTAAGCCTGGTGAATTGCATAATGATCAAAAATCCATGCTACAAAATTGGGCAATTTCTATTGTTAATGAGCAAGGTAGCTATACATATGGGCAAGTCTGGAAAGATATAAACAATCCTGATATTACCAAAGGGGAATTCTTAGATGGTACAGTAAATGCAAAATTAGTATTTACAGAAGCAACGGAGGATGATATACCAACTCTTAAAAACAGCATTACTTGGACTGGTTACGTAAATCAGTCTGAGAA
Source organism: Wolbachia endosymbiont of Drosophila leontia (assembly GCF_028981785.1). Lineage (NCBI taxonomy): Bacteria > Pseudomonadati > Pseudomonadota > Alphaproteobacteria > Rickettsiales > Anaplasmataceae > Wolbachia > Wolbachia endosymbiont of Drosophila leontia. Next base: position 233 of record NZ_JAPQLK010000012.1, on the reverse strand, counting down.
CCTGTTAAGGATCTCGAAAATATGAGGTAAAATAAGCATAGTTAAGAAAGAGGTATATCTATGCAAAAAAGCTATCCAAGCGATATAAGTAAAGAACAATTTGAAAAAATTAGACCAATACTGGAGAGTAGCAGAAAGAAAANAAAACCAAGGAAACTTGATTTGTATGATGTATTTTGTGCAGTGCTATATGTCCTAAAAAGCGCCTGCCAGTGGAGAATGCTGCCAAAAGA
>NZ_JAPQLK010000011.1:0-3307 GCF_028981785.1 Wolbachia endosymbiont of Drosophila leontia | reverse complement strand
TGAGAAGGAACTGCTACTCAAGTGTTATTTGCTTAACAAATTTACTGAAATAGGCATGGCTAAGTTTGAGATAGCTTCATGAATTTATTGTACGTTACCTACTATCCGAAGAGCGATGCAACAAAGCCATCCCAGTGTCACGCACTGGGATGACAGAGGGGGGTGGGATGACAGAAGATGATGGAGTGACAGGGAGTAATACAAAAAGTTTCGTCATCCCCATTGAATCGGTTTTAAAATCGATGTTCAAAGTTGAAATTTCCCTAGAAGATGCGGGGAAAATCAGAAAAGGTCAGGAAGTTGTATTAAATAACTTGCGTAATTTAAAGAATCATGATATTTGTTGTGCGGTGGTGGGTAGTGTACCTATTGCAATCTGCAGTTTTATTTGTGGTTGTGTGAAGCCTATTCGTGTTTTTAGTATTTAAAATGAGGTTTAGATGTCGATAACATCCGAAAAGAAAAAGAGTTTGATAAATATATATGCAATTAAAGAAGATGATACAGGCTCATCTTTTGTACAATGTGCAATTTTGACCGAGAGGATCAGTAACTTAACTGAGCATTTTAAAGTGCACAAGCATGACCATCACTCTAAGCGTGGTTTACTTGTATTGATAGGTAGAAGACGCAAGCACTTAAATTATATAAAGCGTAAATTTGGTAATGAAGCCTATCAGGAATTAATAGAGAAGTTAGGCATTAGAAAATAATCGAGGAATTTAATATGTTTAAAATTATAAAAAAATCTATAGAGTGGGGTGGTCGTGCCTTATCTTTAGAAACAGGAAAAATAGCACGCCAAGCTCATGGTTCAGTAGTTGTAAATTACGGTGATACTTCTGTTTTAGTAACTGTTGTACGTAAAAAGAAGGAAGAAAGCGTTGATTTCCTACCTTTAAATGTGCAGTTTATCGCAAAAAGCTATGCCATGGGTAAGATCCCTGGCGGGTTTTTTAAAAGAGAAGGCAAGCCATCTGATAGAGAAACTTTAATCTCAAGAGTAATAGATAGAAGTATAAGACCACTATTCCCAGAAGGATTTCATGATGAAATTAGTGTGGTGTGCAATCTATTAACCTATGATACAGTCAATCCTCCCGAAGTGCCAGCATTGATTGGTGCTGTTGCAGCTCTTGCAATTTCTGGTGTTCCCTTTCACTTTACTATAGCTGGAGTGATGGTTGGTTGTGATGAAAATAATAACTATATACTCAACCCTTCTGTTCAAGAGATGAAAGCAAGCAGCTTGGATCTGTTTTTGTCTGGTGATGAAAATTCAATTTTAATGGTTGAATCAGAAGTGAAAGAGCTCTCTGAAGAAAATGTTTTTAATGCAATAAAATTTGGCCATGAACACCTTAAGCCTGTCATTAAGCTCATAAAAGAGTTTGCTGATACAATTGGCAATAAACCTGAGAGCTTTGCCCCTATTGATGCATCAGATATAACACAAGAGCTCGAAAAATACGGTAAAGATTTTGAAAAAGCATATTCGCAAACAGTAAAACAAGAGCGAGTTCAAGCTCTAGAAGCGATCAGAGAGAATATATTGAATACTCTTAAAGAAACTGGAAAAGACGAAAAGTTAATTACGTATGCAGTAAAAAACTTTGAAAGATCCTTAGTACGTGAAATAATTAGGAAGAAAAGTGTAAGGATAGACGGTCGTAAGCATGATGAGATACGTCAGATAGAAGTTGAAGTTGATATTCTGTCCAAAGCTCACGGTTCTGCACTATTTACAAGAGGCAATACTCAGGCACTGGTTGTTACTGCTCTTGGCACCACTCAAGATGAGCAAATTGTGGATGATATTGAAGGGGATAGACGTGAGCATTTCATGTTGCATTATAACTTTCCCTCATTTGCTGTTGGAGAAACTTCTGCTGTGCGTGCACCAGGAAGAAGAGAAATCGGTCATGGCAAACTTGCTTGGAAAGCAATTCATCCTGTTTTACCCGATAAGTCTGAATTTCCTTATACAATAAGAGTAGTGTCCGAAATTTTGGAGTCTGATGGTTCTTCTTCTATGGCAACAGTTTGTGGGACTTCTCTTGCTTTAATGGATACGGGTGTGCCAATAAAGGCCCCTGTTGCTGGAATTGCTATGGGTCTCATCAAAGATAAAGACGAGTATGTAATACTTTCCGATATACTTGGTGATGAAGATTATCTTGGTGATATGGACTTTAAAGTAGCGGGAACTAGTGAAGGGGTTACGGCGCTACAAATGGACATGAAAATTTCTGGTATAAGCTTTGAAATTGTTGAAAAATCTTTAGAACAGGCAAAAGCTGGAAGATTACATATTTTAGAAAAAATGAATGCAGTGATTTCAGAACACAGTGATGATGTCAAAGACCATGCACCAAGGATGTTATCATTTTACATAGATAAAGACAAAATTTCTGCTGCTATAGGTTCTAAGGGGAAAAATATACGCAGTGTGTGTGAAAGAAGTAATGCAAAAATTGAAATAGGAGATGATGGTAAAGTTTCTGTTTTTGCTACGAGTGGCACTGAAGCTGAAATTGCAAAGAGTATGATGATTGATTCAATAACAGAACTAGAACAAGGTTCTATAGTTGATGTCAAGGTTGTAAGAATAGAGAAGTCTATTGTAGAGCTTGAATTTCTTAATGGCAGAAAAGGAAAAATGCACATAAGTGAAGTAGCTAATGAACATATAGATTCTATAGAGAGCGTACTTAAACAAGATGATACTTTCAAAGCACTAGTAATTGACTTCGAAAAAGGTGGGTGTCCAAAGTTGTCAAGACGTCGGGTTGATCAAGAGACGGGAGGGTTTTTTGAAGGTGAGCTTTACAACGAGGAAAGAAGAGATGGTCCAAATGACAGGGATAATTATTACAATAATTCATTTAGTAGAAAACCTGGAGGAAGTCACCATAAGAGGCCTCCTCGTTCTGGTTTCAGCAACAGAAATAGGCCGAAATTTGGTAATAATGATTCATCATCAGGTTTTTATTAAGAGTAGACTTCTTGCGTTACCTCTCGTCATTCCAGTGCTTAACACTGGAATGACACCCTTTCTGGTGAAGGTTGTTCTCAAATCACAATGTTAGTACAATTGTGGTGTTAGCTATAGCTAACCCAAGGTATCCGTTCAGCAGAGTGGTAGAATAAGGTAGACAAAGTGATCTAAAAAGATAATCATAGAGCAAAAGTGAGGTAATGTGGTAAACCTTTTAGAACCTGTTAAGGATCTCGAAGATATGAGGTAAAATAAGCATAGTTAAGAAAGAGGTATATCTATGCAAAAAAGCTATCCAAGAGATATAAG
>NZ_JAPQLK010000010.1:0-4697 GCF_028981785.1 Wolbachia endosymbiont of Drosophila leontia | reverse complement strand
CCAGTATTGGTCTAATTTTTTCAAATTGTTCTTTACTTATATCTCTTGGATAGCTTTTTTGCATAGATATACCTCTTTCTTAACTATGCTTATTTTACCTCATATTTTCGAGATCCTTAACAGGTTCTAAGTTAAAAGATCAAGTACGCACTCAAAAGCAGAAAAGTTCTGAGCAAAAAACTCAACTAGCTGAAAAAAATAAAAAGATGGAAGAAGACAAATTAAAAGTGGCAATTGCTGATGGCACTGTTCAGCTTGCAAAAGGAACAGTTAATAGCGCTGTTTGGTTTGCAAAAGAAGCAGTTAATGGTGTCTTGTATTCTGGCAAATGTGCTTACGATAATTATGTGCCATCAACTGAGTCTACAAAAGGAACACTTAGTGGTATTGGGGGTGGCTTGAAAAATACTTATGATGCGTCAATTGCATCTGTAAGAGAAGCACTTAACAGCGTTGGAAGCAGCTTGTACAGTAGGATTTATGGTACTAAGGTTTCTAGTCCGGAAGAGCAGTTTAAGCGTGAAGATGGATCTAAACCTAGCATGCAAGAACTAACTCGTTTGGATTATTTAAATCTTGAGGTTCTTTCCAGTGAGCAAAAGCAACGAGCTAATAGTTTGGATTATTTAAGTATTGATAACGTTCCTAAGCAACCTGATCATTTAAATGTTGATGCTGCTAAAAGTTATTTAATGAGTCTTTCTGAGGATCAGGATGTATTTTATGATGCAGAATCTGGTGATGAAAAAGGTACTGAGATTTCTAGCCCAGAAAGTCAGCCAGCTAAAGAAGAAAATGGTCAAGGCTGGGATGCATGGGCTAAGGCTAAGGTAGCTAAAATAGTGACCACTGGAATAGGACTCTGTGGTACTGCTGTTTTATATTATGCTGCACCATATATTCCTACAGTACTTAATGGAGTTGTAGCATCATCTATGGGCAACAGTGCGTCTGTAAACAATGGTACGTTCCCTAGTCAATAAATGTAATCCCATCCAGGAGAAATAGTTTTTACACTATTTCTCCTCTTTAGCATCAACCCTCAAAAAAACCGGCGTAGGTTTAGGCAATGTTATGCCTGAACTTACGCACGCGTCGCACAAAGATTTTAAATCTCGTTGTTCTTTCGGAATTTGCAGTTGATTTAGTATCATCTCTGCTGACTTGGGAACGATTGGCTGCAATAAAATGCCTATTATCCTGATATATTCCAGTAACTTGTAAATTACTAAATTCATGCGCTCTCTGTCAGTTTTGCTCAATGTCCAGGGTGCACTTTTGTCTATATAAGCGTTGGCTTCAGAAGAGATGTTGATAATTAGAAGTATGATATGGTTAAATTCATACTTTGATAGGTGATTCATCACTTGATCGAGTATAGCTTTGCAACCTGGAAGACTTTCTTCACCTGTAAGTAGGCTTTGATCGATTGTTGGTACAATTCCAGAACATTGCTTGTGTAAAAATGAAATTGTTCTTTGTACTAAATTGCCTATGTTGTTTGCCAGTTCTGAATTTATCCGGCTGATCATATTTTTCTTACTAAAGTTGCCATCTTGGCCGAAGCTTGCTTCCCTGAGGAGAAAATAGCGTAGCTGATCAACACCAAACTCTTGAGCGAGGCCAATTGGATCTATGACATTACCAAGGGACTTGGATATTTTCTCTCCCTCGTTCAACCACCAACCATGAACTGCAATTTGTTTTGGCAGTGGCAGGTCTGCTGCAAGGAGAATCGCTGGCCAATATACAGCATGAAAGCGCAATATGTCTTTACCGATTACATGAACGTTGAAAGAGCTGTCAGCTAGGTTCGGCGTCATTCCAGTGCTTGACACTGGAATCTGTGTTTCTGGTTCTGCCCAAAACCTCTTATATTCCTCACCTTCAGTACTAGGGAAACCTATTGATGTAAGATAATTGGTTAATGCATCTATCCAGACATAGATTACGTGTTTGTCATTACCTGGTACTTTTATTCCCCAGTTAAAACTAGTGCGAGAGATTGAGAGGTCAATGAGCCCTGATCTTACAAACGATACTACTTCATTTTTTCTGCTCTCAGGGAAGATAAAACTTGGCTGATTTTTATAGAGTTCCAGTAATTTGTCTTGCCAGTTTGACAAGCGAAAAAAGTAGCTCTCTTCTTTTACCCACTGAACTTCTGCGCCTGTTGGTGCTTTGCCATCTATCAGCTCTGATTCCTGATAAAATGCTTCATCACGAACTGAATACCAACCCGAATAGGAATCCAAATATATTTGCCCTCTCTCTTCAAGTCTATTCCATAAAGCTATAACTGCTTTTTTGTGACGTTCCTCCGTAGTGCGAATAAAATCTTCATACTCAAAATTCATGAACTTAGCCAATTCTTTAAATGAAACGCTCACATCATCTGTAAATTCTTTTGGCTGCATTTCCTTTGCTTTAGCTGCTTTTTTTATTTTTTGTCCATGTTCATCTGTGCCGGTGGTAAATTTGACATTTTTCCCAGCTAGTTTCATGAACCTTGCCACCACGTCACACAAGAGAGAAGTGTATGCATGACCAATATGCGGCTTATCGTTTACGTAATATACTGGCGTGGTGATGTAAAAGTTCTCGAATTGTTCCATGGTTTCGCATTTTGATAAAAATCAACTGAGTTAATTATAGTATTAAAAAGGCAGTAATAAATAAATATTGATTGGGTTAAGCATAATTTTTGAAAAAAGCTATTTACTGAAATTTTATTAAAATAAGAAACAATCAGGCATGATTATTGAAAGAACAATGAGAAATTTTCTTGTAATTCTATTTATAGTTTTCTATGCATTTGATGCACACGCTGATGGAGCAACAGATGTAATGTGTAATGTAATAGGTTACGTTCATGGAATAGGTGGACCAATGATTACAGTGGTAATAATTGGTTCAAGCTTACTTGCAATATTTGGCAGAATGCCTTGGCCTGCACTTTTCGCACTGGGTATGTTTGTTGCTGTGTTTTTTGGTGCTCCTCAAATTGTGACAAAGGTAACAGAAAAAGAAGTTTGTTGTCTTTTTAAAGGTCAAACCTTGGAGAATGGAAAGTGTGTTGCTGCTCCTGGATATGAACGTGTAGGTACAGGTTATGCTTGTCTTTCCGGTTGGGCGCTAACTAATAAAGGCTACTGTATAAAAGCTGGCCAAGATCCTTCAAAGTATTGGAAGTGAAAATGGTGCTTTTATAGAGTTAAATCTAACAAACCGCAGAGTATATAATTAACATCCACGCCTTTAGTTAGATTCCACTCACGCTTTATTACGTTGTACTCCATGCCAGCCATGTTTTGCAGCGTTACATTATTTTCTCTTAAGTGATTTGCAATTTCTGACGGCTTGAGAAATTTATTCCAGTTATGTGTACCTTTTGGCAGCCAATTTAATATGTACTCTGCACCAATTATTGCAAGACAAAAGGATTTAATAGTTCCATTTATTGTGGATATAAAGATTAACCCCTCCGGTTTTAGCAGTTCTATCGCTTTTTTCATGAAAAGCTCTAAATTATCCACATGTTCAACTACTTCCATCAACAGAACCACGTCGTACTTCTTGTCATTGCTTAGCTCTTCAATGCTGGTGTGTATATATTCTATATTTAACCCTACTTTTTTTGCATGTGAATGCGCTACTTTTATGTTTTCTTCACATACATCTATTCCCACAACGTTAATGCCAACGCGTGCCATTGACTCTGACAAAATGCCACCACCGCATCCAACATCAAGCAATGATAATTCTTTCAAACTGCATTTTTTTAACTCTTTTATTTTCTCAATAATGTAAGATACTCTAACAGGATTCATCATGTGCAATGGTTTGAATTTGCCGTTCTCATCCCACCACTGGCCTGCCATTTTAGCGAATTTTGATATTTCATCTTCGTTATAAGTTTTTGTTTTTTTTTTCTTAGAGGTTATATTGCTGAGTTTATCAAGGCGTTTTTTATGTCTGCTTTCTTTTGAAAATTCTGTTTCGAGGAATTGTTTGACTATGTCTTTTGCTAATCCACTCGCAGTAAATCCTGCACCAAGACACAGTACGTTTGCGTTGCCATGCTCGCGAGCTAATTTTGCGATTTCAACACTATTACACAAAGCAGCGTAGATTCCTTCAAAACGATTTGCCACAGTACTCATGCCCAAACCTGTACCACAAATTAATATCCCATAATTTGCTTTTTTGCTTGTTATATCTTCTACAACTTTAACAGCATAGTCTGGATAATCCACGCACTTTTGCTGAGCAGTGCAGCCTTGATCTACCACTCTGTAACCTAGGGTTTCCAGGTAAGGTTTTATTTCTGATTTTAATTCATAACCAGCATGATCTGAGGCAATTGATACTACATCTAACATATAAGAAATAAGGACATTCTATATGGGTTTGAACTTTCTGTCAAGTCATTCAATGCTTCTGAACCTTTGGGAGTTCTAAAGCTATAGCTAAGGTTTTCCTACGTCATACCGCAATTCATTCCACAACTGTACGAACATTGTGATTTGAGAATAATCTCCGCCAGGAAGGGTTCATCCCAGTGCTTTGGCACTGAGATCCAGAAAACTTAATTTTAAATAAGTACACCAGATAGCTGTATAATAAGAACTGGATTCCAGTGGGCTTTGTTGCATAGGAACTGAAAAAATCTGGTGGCTACTGACAAAATTCATTAT
>NZ_JAPQLK010000009.1:0-5139 GCF_028981785.1 Wolbachia endosymbiont of Drosophila leontia | reverse complement strand
CCAGTATTGGTCTAATTTTTTCAAATTGTTCTTTACTTATATCGCTTGGATAGCTTTTTTGCATAGATATGCCTCTTTCTTAACTATGCTTATTTTACCTCATATTTTCGAGATCCTTAACAGGTTCTTAAAACTCTCAAAACTTTATGAATTTATATGTAACCAGTGCTCCTAATTTATTTACAATTCATCACTCTCTGGGACCATACATAATTGGGGTTAAAAGGTTTGCTTGGCAAAATTACTGTTTAGTGGTATACTTAGTTAAATTGTTTTAGTAGGAGGGGAACATGGCTTGGAATTTATTTGGTGGGCTCATGCTACCAGCAGCAGATGCTACAGAAGAAAATAAAGTTAAAAGTAGGAAAAATTCTGGGGGTTCGGGTATTGAAGTCGAAGATCCATTTGTTGTAATTCCTGAAAGTTTAACTTTTGCTGAAATAATAGATATTCTAAATAATGCCATAGAATATAATAATTATGAAGAATTAGATAGAATTGTACAAGACATTGAAGATTATGAAGGCCAACCTGTTACACTAGATAACGAAAGCTTCAGAGATTCTTGTTTAAAGCAACTCGGTTTAGACTTACAAAACAGAGGCGATCACCGGCATATACATTCAAATATACTGTCACAATATAGTTTTGATCAAGTAAATAGTTATCCAGCAAAAGAGCTGGTACTTTCAGCAATTGCAGCTAATAACAAACTTGCAGAAAAATACCAGGACATACTTTTTGCTGAAGGAAATTTGAGTCTTTTACCTCTACTTATTGGCAGTCAAAAATATATTGCAGCTTTTATAGAGAGATTTCCTGACCTTTATATTGAATTAAAAAATCAGGTTGTACAACTTGTTGAACCTAATAAGATTGGCTTTTTCTCAGTTATAGCACTAAGACAAGAGCGAGAATTACTAAATACAGTTCTTATTGAGTATGTCTTAAAAGATCTTGAACAAGTGTTGCAAACAAGTAGCTTTGACCCTTTATATGGTGTGCTTGAAACAGCATCTCTCGCTAAAAATAAAGACTTTATGAAGATAGTACTGGATTCACTTGAAAGATGTATTGATGATCAGGCTAAAAAAGATCTATTAAAAAAGTGTATTGTTACTTTTTTAGAAACTGCAATAAGTCAGGAGCATGTTTCAATTGTTGAGTACTTGTGCAGAGAACGTATTGAAAAGAAAGATCCAATAATTCAAGAAATCTATAAAGAAGCATTTGCAGATGAGAAAATTATTGAACAAATTAAAAACCAGGTTCTAAAAAATATTGATAGTGCAGGTAATGGACGTAAGGAAAAAAAACAAAAGATTTATGACCTAGTTTTGCAAGCCGCCTCATGTACTGGCAGTACAGATTTTATAATAAAAGTACTAGATTTAATTAAAAATGATCCTAAATTTTTAGGCGATACAGATAGGCTGACCTTCTTGCAAAATAGTCCAGTTACTATTTTAGATAATGTTATACGTGAAAAACATTCCTCAATTATTCAAAATGTGTATACAAATTTTATATTGAAACTCGCTGAAAATTCAGGAGTGGAGTTTTTAACCATCCAACAAAGATATCAAAACGCTTGTCATACTTCTATAAGTGTAGATAATAATGTTGCCGGTCAGTTTAATGAGGAACCTAATGGAGATGATTCAAGTCTAGAACAAAATGAATTTGAAATAACTGATATTCAAGAAGAGCAAAGGCCAGGTGTTTTAGGACCAAATAAAACTGAAATTGCAGGATTTAGCCAAGAGAAGTTATTAGAAATCATCAATTTTGTTAAGGTAGGCTATTATGTTGGTGATTATAATCTTAATAATAAAAAGTTTTCTGAGTTAGAGGAAAGATCTTATAGAGTTCCAGCTAAACTTAAGGAAGAAGGTTATAAAATAATTCAATTCTATAATATGCGTGATAGTGGACAACTATATCGACATGCTGGTTATGTTTTTATAAAAGACAAGGAAATAACTATAGTTTACCGCGGTAGTCGCAATTTGTTTGACTACATGAAAGATGCTGAAATGATTTTGACTAGTTCAGATGGGCTTTTACCTGAAGGTGGAAAAATCCACTCAGGTTTTTATTCTTTATTTAAGGATTCTTGGGACAGTGTTTATGAGATATTAAAAGGATATGTTAATGATCAAAAGTTAGAAATTAAAGATTTTAAAATTAACCTTACAGGTCATAGTATGGGAGGTGCTATTGCCACCATAGCTGCTCTATGTTTAAGTGTAAGAGAGGGTGCAGAAGATTTGCATGTTGCAACTTTTGCTTCTCCAAGGGTTTTCGATTCTGCTGCTGCTGAGGTTTATGAAGAGCGCCTTGGAAAGAAAACTATTAGAGTAGTTAATCAATCAGATTTCATACCTTCATTACCACTTGGTTCTATGGGTTATAAACACGTGGGTGAACAATTAAGAATAAGTAGTAGTTCTTCACTTTATGCTCATCCATTGGACGTGTATCGCAATCTTATTGCAAATATTGAACCTGACAAATTTAAGTCTGATAATAACGTATCTATATACTATTATCCTTCTTACCTTGCTACAGTATTGTATAATGTATTCACTGCACCAAGTTACCTCATTCCAAACACCCATTCAAATGGTGATAAACAATATTTTAAACAAGTAAAGAATAAACATAAAGATGCTTCGCTTTCTGAAATGATGAAACATTCTGGATCTAGTAATGAACAGAAAGTAGTAATTTATGAGGATTCTAAACCTGGTGGAGATGAGTTTATAACCTTTGTGATGCCATCTTTACATAGACATGGAAGAAGTAAAGGGTTAAAAGTTAACCTTCCTGATATTGCTTTTTTTGTTAACAATAATTATTATCTCAGTGGAAACACTATTAGTCTGGGGCTATTGAAAACCTTAGTTGATAACTATCCAGGAAGCTTGGCACTTATGAAGAAAAAGAGTAATAAACTTAATGGAGGTTCTTCTTCTACCACAGCTATCTCAACGTTAACAATAGCTGAAGTTTCTTCAACAAATTCATCTTTAGGTGATCATAGCAATAATAATGTACAAATCGCAGTGCAGAGTGATGAGAATCAGCAAATGAATTCTGAAAAAGCTGGTAGCAGTAACACTCCAGGAATTCCTGAACAAATGCTTGTAGCAAGTAATGAAAAAGAGCTTGTAGCAAGTACAGGTTACGGTATGGGAGATGTTATTACCAAAACAGGAAATGCAAGAGATTTGCATGTTGCAACTTTGGGTACTCAACAGGTTGTTCCTCGTGGAGGGACTGTTAGTACTATTGAGGCATTAAAGAATTTGCCTAACAACAGAACAATTAAAATTTTTCTCCTTAATGGTCAGAGTGTTGCTCAAATTTTTAAAAAGTCTGATCGAGAAGCCGAACTTTCTCTCCCTAATGGTAATACCTATGGACTTAATTTGCATTTGATTAATGAAGAAAGTCTAAAAGTGCTATTTAATAAAGAAAATTCAGTTCTAGCTAATGCTATTAATGATTTTTCTACTGTTAAAGTGCCAATTTTAGAACAAAAAAGTGGTAAGAATGAACAAGCTCCTATTCAGTTAGCTGGACATGTAATACGAGAGGATTCCATACAAGTAGTACAGCCGAAAAGTTTAGTAAATATTAGGGGTAATAATGTTCAACTTGTAAACGAAGGTGATCAACCAATTCAGGAAGATAGTGGTATTGCCCTTATGGATCAATCAGAGAATGATGAACATTTTTATGATACAGTAGAAAGTCAAGATACAAACTCAGAGGAAGCACAAGTTAATAATACTCAACGCAGCGGTGAACATTCTAGTGGTCCAGAACAAACTTTAGAAATCCTTAACGAACATCATTCTAATATTACAGCTAATATTAACGATGAAGGTGTTGGCACTACTATAAATGATCAATCAACCTCTATTATCAGTAGTGATGGTGAGGATAAACAAATTCCTGTTCAACAAGCAATCCCTATAATTCCGGAAGAACTTGCTGCACAAACTACTTCAGTTACATTGATCAAAGATGATGTGGCTACAGTAAGTCAAGCTTCTATAAGTAATGATAATCATAGTAATTTAAGTAAAATTCAGTTAAATGAATCACGAACTGGCAGTGATCAAGTATCCAATCAATATAATATAGCTGTTACAAATGAAAATGTTAAAATACCAATTCTAGAACAAAAAAGTGATATCAAAACCAACGGCAAGCAGTCTACTAATCCAAACAATGGAGGTGTTACTGCGCCATCTGTTCAACTAGCTGCGCCTAAAAGTGTAGATAAGAATAGTGGTAAAAAAGATACACAACCAAAACTAATACCAACAGGGGTACCTTTAGTAGCTAGTAAAGACTCTAACCGAGTAAATAATGTTCAAGGTAACAGCAAACAACCTAGTTATCCAGGCAAAAACAACCCTGCTCTACAAAATGCAAAAAGTAAGTTGCCTGTGATAGCTGCTGCTATGTTAGCAATAACCGGAGTTGCTACAGGGATAGCTATTGCAGTTTACTTGGAAATGCTAGCAGTGGGAATAGCAGTTGGAGCTTGTTGTCTAGTTGCTGCTGCGATCATATACTATTGTAATAAACCTTTAAATTCACTTGAAGAAAGTAGTGTTAATAAATTTACAGATCGCGAAGAGCTTACTGTGTAAGGGCTTATTACACAACGGTAAATTAAGGAATAAATATTATAGTTTACCATTTAATAATTTATTATCATTATGTTAATTATCATAAAATAAGAACCAAAGCCTGATTTAAAATGCGTACTCGATAAATACTTCGGCGAAAGTACTATTGCTGATGTTTCAAGTAATCTACTGCTTACCAGTTATGATACACACAACAACTGTCCATTTTTCCTTAAAAGTTGGAGAGAAAATAGGAATTTCATCAAGCTAAAAGATGCACTCAGAGCAACAACAGCAGCACCAACATACTTTGCACCTAAGTATTTAGAAGTTAAGCAAGAGAAAAGAGTGTTAGTGGATGGAGGAGTGTTTGCCAATAATCCAGCAGCTTGTGCATATGCAAATAGTAAAAAACTTTTCCCTAAGAACCTGTTTAAAATCTTCGTAATAGGAGAGAAATGAAGGAAAGGACAATCATTTGCAAGCTGGT
>NZ_JAPQLK010000008.1:0-14613 GCF_028981785.1 Wolbachia endosymbiont of Drosophila leontia | reverse complement strand
ACCAGCTTGCAAATGATTGTCCTTTCCTTCATTTCTCTCCTATTACGAAGATTTTAAACAGGTTCTTAAATAACATAAGAAGTACAAACTTGACCCAAACAAGATAAATGAAAACACTTGATGAGCTATGGCAATGGCTATTGGTATGTGTAACAAAAGAGTAACCACTCCTAAAATTATCTGAATGATGATGGAGAGCAGCATAATATATACCGGTTTTACGCTAGCATTTTTTACTGTGAGTATTACTACCAAAGTTAGTATTAGCAATGCCAGTGCTCGATGTATAAATTGCACTGTCGCTCTGTTCTCAAAGATATTCAGCCATATAGGGTGTAAGAAAAATAAATCTTCTGGAACGATTTGTCCGTCCATTAGTGGAAAGGTATTGTAAATCAAACCAGCATTTAATCCCGCAACAAACGCACCGAAAATTATTTGTATTACAATTAGAATCAGAATAAGTATTGTGTAATATATACTACTGTTAGTAGATTGAAATCCTGTCATCCGAGTAGCTGACACACAACCGTACGAACGCTTACTTTTGAAAATAAATTGCACAGCAAATGGTGTCATGAAAGTAGCTGACACTGGAATCCAGCTTTTACTATGCAGCCACTTATTTAAAGTTAAGTTTTCTGGATCCCAGTGTCTGGGCACTGGGATGACATCTTTCTTGGTGAAAATTACTCTTATACTGCAATGTTCGTATAGTTGTGTACGTAACACTGGGATCCATATTTGGTAATCAAAAAATTGATATGACAATAATGCAAAGATAATTAATGCTAATAATAAGTGAAGTGCAAGCCTATAGTGGCTAACATGAGGTTCAGTTACTAAACCACTTTTAACCATATACCAACCAGCAAAAGCTTGTAAAGCTCCAAATAATAATGCCACAAACAGCTTTATTACTACCTTTTTAGATATTTTTCTTCTTAATGTAAAATATATAAATGGCAGGACAAAAACTAAACCTGTTAGTCTTGCAACCAATCTGTGTATATATTCTATTAAGTATATAGCGCGAAACTCCTCCATACTAATACCATAGTTAAGTGCTTTATATTCAGGTGTAGCTTCGTATTTTAATTTTTCTTGTAGCCAATCTTGTCCACTCAGTGGTGGCAATGTTCCAGTGATGGGTTTCCACTCTGTGATTGACAATCCTGCTTTTGAAAGTCTGGTAAATCCACCAATTCCTACCATAAGAATTACCATGACCGAGCAGAGAAAAAGCCAAATGGCTACAGGTTTTGCTTCCATAAACCATGTTTAGTTTTGTTCCATTGCTCAGGGTAAAGAATAAACTCCCACAAGGCAAGAAAAGCTGCAACACTATGTAGCAGACTATAGACCGGAAAAAATATCGATACTATATAAAAATAAAAAGGCATCTTTTGCTGTTTGACAGCTATTACCAAAAGAATCAGGTTAGTAACGTATACCACTACAAAGTAGTACAAAAATAATCCATTTAAAACTTTAGTTAGTATCAATGAAAGTAGTAAAAATGGAGTAGTAAAAAATATAAAAGCTGCAGAGCCAACAAAAAGATTCAATAGCAAAATTCCCTTAAATCCAGTGTGTTTATAAAGTGACTTTATATTTTTTAAATGAACAATATAAGTTTGCATATAGCCTTTGATCCAGCGCGCTCTTTGCTTAATCCAAGCAAATACAGCAATTGGTGACTCTTCCAATGTTTCTGAGTCAATCATCCTGGTTTTATATCCCATTTGCGCAAGTCTCAAACCGAGGTCAGCATCTTCGGTAACACTGTAAGCATCCCAGAAAAACACTTTTTTTAGAATTTTTACTGAAAAATGATTACTGCTACCACCCAAAGGCATCAGCATGTTCATTTTTTGGAATCTAGGCAACAAGTATTGAAACCAGTTCATATACTCCAGAGAAAAGGATTTTGTGAGAAAATTATAATCACAATTATAGTAATTTAATTTTGCCTGTACACAGGCTAACTTATCGTTGCCCTTATTAAATTCAATCAGTGCTTTTTTTAACTGCAATGGGTCTGGTTTATCGTCCGCATCATATATTACTGCATACTTTCCCCTAGCAAAGCTCATAGCATAATTGCATGACTTGGCTTTTGTTCTAGGCAAAGAATGAGGCACCTTTATTACTTCAAAATACTGCGGTAAAGTGTACTTTTCTATAGCTGCTAGCGTTTCTTGGTCATCACTTTCTACCTGAAGCTTCACATCTAATTTTGATTTTGGATAATCCAAACTTTCAATGCTTTCAACCAATTGCTCTATCACTGCACTTTCTTTAAAAGCAGGCAATAAAATAGTATATATAGGAAAATCTTCTTCATTCAGCTTACTATAATCCACTTTTTGGTTGGAGGTTTCACATAAGTTAAAAATTGTAGCTATAAACTTGAATAAATAACTAGAACATCCGATTATAAATATCAACATCAAAGCAAAATATGTATATTTCTCTGTTAGTGTTAAAATTGAAGTTACAATAAAGAAAGAAGCAAAAAATATTGAGCTTAGTTTAATGCTTTTGGCTGAAAAATTAGGATTCTTGTAATATAAGTAGTTGCTTGCAAATTCTGAAATACCAAAGTGCGAGTTAAGAAGATTTAAAATCTGTTCGCTATCCACTTTTATTAATACATAGTCAATACCGTAATGAGTTTCGACCCAACGGGTGATATCTAGACTTGTGTCTTCAACCATAAAAAAAGTAGTATCATTTAATTTTTGCCAAGGAATTATATTAAATTTATAGTAAAAAAGTTTCTCTTGCTCTTTGCACAAACTAGAATCAAACTTAATTTTTTCTACATTATCAGCTTGAAGTATAGGCATTAAACCTAATGCAATTTTTTATTTAAGTCACGTGAAAATGAAGATATGACCTCACTACTACGCTTATCATCTTTACGTTCATGCATTATTTTTTTTACAGCATCAGCAGCTATACTCGCTGTGTTAGCCTGTAAATCTCCAAGAGCTTTTTCAACTTGGTCAGTGACTTTCTTCAAGTTAGAATGGGCATTGTCATCTAATGTCTGATCTAGCTGCTGTCTATTGTGCTTAATGATACTATTAGCTTTATCAAGTGCTTCATTCATCATTTTATTAACTTCTGCATCTAATTCTTTGTATTTTTTAGAAGATTTTTTGTAATACTCCAACATATCTTTCCTGAATTTTTCAGTTTCTTCACTTGAAAATTTGCTTTTGTTACGCTTATTGTTAAGCGCATTTTTTACCACTTTCTTCAGCAATTTATACGAAAGGACAAAACTTACCAAGAAGGCAAGACCGATAATCAGTGATGTAGACATAAAAACCCCTAAAATTCTTTAGACACCAAGTCAGCAATAAATTCCTCTTCAATTTCAGAATTAATCAATTTAGTATAATAAATTAAAGCAATACTAGTAGCCATTTGTTTTAACTGATCAGTATATTCAGATTTAAATTCTGCCACTTTTTTTTCAATAAGCTTGCTCTTTTTTTTGTCTTCCTCTTCTAATATATTCTTAACATTAGCTCTCATTTCTTCTACCTGAGCAAGTGCATCATCTATGATTTTTTTTGCCTGTATTCTAGCTTGGTTTAAAGCGGCATTATACTTGGCAACCTGATCTTCCGTGAGTCTTAAAAGATGAACAGAACTATTAAAAGAATCCAATACTTCCTTACTTCTAGTGCTTATTATTTCATCTAACTTTGGCAAAAATAAACAACTTACTACGAAAAAAAGTGAAGAGAAAAAAATTAAAAACCAAAAAACTTGAGAAAAGAAGGTTGAAACATCAAGCTGTGGCATCTGTTAAGCAGCAAATATTAATAACATTGCAAGTACAAACGCAAGCAATCCCATGATTTCAACCATGGCAGCACCAATATAAACATAACTTTTCATTTTACCTTCTGATTCAGGGTTTCTCGCAATCCCATTTAACATAGCAGAGAAGATATTAGCTATACCTAAACCAGCACCGAGCATTCCAAACACAGCTAAACCAATTGCTATAAACTTTAAAGCTACTAAATCCATATATTACCTTTAATTATTTCTTTATGATATAATTGTAAAATATTCTACAAGGAAGTCAATTACTTTACTGCGTCTGACAAATATACACATGTTAATATAGTAAATATATAAGCTTGTAAAATTGCAACAAATACTTCAAATCCTATCAATGCAATTATGAACAAAAACGGCGCAGGAGTGAAAAATATGTTCATATTTACAATAAACCCTGCTATCACTTTGATGATTGTATGACCAGCAATCATATTTGCTGCAAGCCTTATTGATAGGCTAACCGGCCTTACTAAATAAGCAAACAACTTAATAATAATTATTATAGGTGCAAGCCACGAAGGAGTTCCTTTTGGTAGCAATATGCGTAAAAATTCTACTCCCCTTTCTTTAAATCCAACAATCGTTATATAAATAAAAACCACCATCGATAAAGCGAAGGTGACTATCACATGACTTGTGACCGTGAAACTATAAGGAAGAACACCAACTAAATTACACGATAAAATGAAAATAAATACTGTGAATATCAATGGAATGTGCTGCAAGCCTTTGCTTCCAGTGTTATTTTCTATTATTGAAATAACAAAATCATATACATACTCAACTGCAGCTTGCAAATACCCTGGTATTACTGACCCCTTCTTTATTCCAAAAAGCAAAAAGAGTATCATCAATATCACCGAAATCATCGTGAAAAAAGATGAATTGGTAAAGCTTACGTCATACCCAAATAACCTAGGTAACTCTATTATTGTATATACTTTAAATTGCTCTAGCGGATTTAACGCCATTTTGACCCTATGTACTTGAACCATAACAGTAAATAAAGTATGAATTTTATAGGACAAAGTCAAGGGTTAAGATAAGGCTCTGTGTTATTATAACATTGATACATTAACAAAATATGTAATTAGAGTGTTAATTACAGTCAGCTCTGTATTTTAAAATTTACTAATCTTATTAAATTATTTAACTTAACATCTTATTTTAATTATAATTTAATTTTTAGTGAGGTATATAATGAACGAAATAGATTTTATTAACGCTAATCATCCTTTAAATTTAGAGCAGAAATTTGGTAACGGATACATCAAATTGACAGATGGTTCCTTTAACGAATATACTGGCCATTATCAAATAGGAAGCGAAATACTAGATGAAAGCCATAATATGATAGGAGACTTAACTATAGATGGCTACATTCATAGCTTCCATGCAGATACCCACAATATGAATCTTAAATCCTTTACGGAGATAGATTTAAAAGGTGACATAAAGAAGATAAATTCTCTTTACAAGAAGATATAAAGTTACAAAAACTTCTGCATCATTGCTTGTGATACAGAAGTCACTTTTCATTCCACTACAATAAGCTTTAAAATCACTACATTTTACATTACAATAACTTTTTCACTTCTTTTTAGGTCCATGAAATTCACATTATCTTGGTTATTAGAACACTTAGAAACCAATGCTAGTTTAGAAGAAATTACCGATAAATTAACTCACATAGGGTTAGAAGTAGAAGATGTGATCGATAATTCCAGATTGACTGGGTTTATTGTTGCAGAGGTATTAGAAGTCGTACCTCATCCAAATGCTGATAAATTAAAATTATGTAAAGTAAATGATGGAAGTAAAATTCTACAAATAGTCTGTGGAGCAAACAATGTTAGAGAAGGTATGAAAACTGTACTTGCATCTCTTGGTAGCACGTTGCCAGAAAGTGATCTCACAATTAAGTCCACAAAAATACGAGGAATGCTAAGTGAAGGGATGCTCTGCTCTGCTTCTGAACTTGCGCTGGTTCAAGAGGAAAGTGAAGGAATAATCGAGCTTTCCGATGATTATAAAGTAGGAGATAAATTTTTCAATTGTGACCCTGTAATTGATATAAATGTTACTCCAAACCGTGGAGATTGCTTAGGCATTTATGGAATAGCTCGCGACCTTGCTGCAACTGGAATTGGGACATTAAAGACTTTAAGCATTCCACAACTTACCAGCTCCATAAATTCACCAATCGATGTTGAAGTTACTGACGGGGAAAGTTTTATTAGTGGAATATACATCGCCAATGTAAAAAATCAAGAAAGCCCAAAATGGTTAAAAGATAGGCTGGAATCGATAGGAATGCGCTCCATTTCTGCAATAGTTGATATCACGAACTATATTATGATATCTTTCAGCCGCCCAATGCACGCGTATGATGCAAAAAAAATAGAAGGAGAGCTCACAGTACGCAAAGCAAACGAAGGAGAAAAATTTGCTGGTTTGAACGGTAAAGAATACTTATTAAACAAAGACATAAGCGTTATTGCAGGTGATAAAAATATTCATGGAATTGCTGGAATTATAGGTGGTAAGTGCAGTGAATGTACTCTTGAAACTACTGATATCTTTTTAGAGTCTGCTTGGTTCGATCCCATCTCTATTACTAAATCTTCAAGGCAGCTCGGCATCTCCACAGACGCTAGTTACAGATTTGCACGTTCAGTTGATCCTGGATTTACTTTTGATGGACTCAACCTTGCAGCTAAAATGATTCTGGACTTATGTGGTGGAGAAACCTCAAGCGTAGTGTCTGCTGGCAGTTTAGATAGTGCTGACACCAAGGTGAGCTTTGATTATCAGGATGTGAACAAGTTTGGAAGTGTGTCTGTATCGCCTGATGAGGTGCTTGATATCTTAACGAAACTAGGGTTTAGTATTGATAAAAAAACCGAAGGCAATTGGAATGTACAAGTACCAAGCTGGAGACCGGACGTGACAATACCGGCTGACCTAATCGAAGAAGTAACAAGGATATACGGCTATGACAAAATAAAAGAAGAACCACTACCAAATAATGTTGAAGAAGTAGATAGTACATACGACAATTTGCGTATTTTGATGACAAACAGAGGGTTTCATGAAGTGCTAACCTGGTCGTTTATGAGTGAATCAACAGCTGAAAAATTTGGTTACTCGAATAAGTTATTTATCATCGATAATCCGTTTAACAATAGCTTTAATATAATGAGACCAAGTATTATGCCAAATTTATTGCAAGTTACTGCTGATAATATTGCCCATGGAATATCTGATCTTGCAATCTTCGAAATTGGGCCGATTTACGATGGTGAAGCTCGGTCTAAACATGTTTTAAGTGGGATAAGAACAGGAAATAATTTACCGCGAAACCATTATAATACTGATAGAAAAGTAGATGTTTTTGACGCAAAGGCTGATTGCATAGCAGCTTTGGAGTTTTTTAACGTCAATTGTGATAATTTAGCGATAGAGAGAGCAGAAAAAGAACATTATCACCCAGGAAAGTCAGGTACTCTCTCTTTTAAGAATAAAGTAGCAGGTTATTTTGGAAAGTTGCATCCTAATATATTGGATCTTTTTGATATCAAGCAAAAAGTTGTAGGTTTTGAGGTGATATTAGAAAATATTGAAAATTTACCTGTAAGTAGAAAGAAATTTATCGATTATAAATACCAAAGTGTAAAACGTGATTTTGCATTTATTGTAAATAAGGATGTGAAAGTAGGTAACATAATCAATGTGGTAAAAAAAAGCTCAGAGCTCATCACAGAAGTTTTAGTATTTGACGTATACCATGGAAATAATATAGAATCGAATAGGATGTCTATAGCATTGTCAGTTACTTTCTGCTCTCCAACTCACACTTTAACTGAAAAAGAGATCCAAAAAGAATCAAGTGCTATAGTTAATTTAGTATGTGAAAATACCGGAGGAACTTTGAGAACTTATCGTTGAGTCACAATCATGGTTTCCTGCCGTTGCTGTGTCACACTTACTTCATCCAATTTATTTCCAATATTGAATTCAATATCCTTGAAAAATCTATCCCGCATTCCATGCAAATGCTCTTCTATTTTAGGCCACACACCATTTTTAAATGTTACCCCATCATCAGAAAATAAATTACCTAAAAAGGCTCCAATACCTTCATAATTTGACTGAAAACATTGAAGAAATGTCTCTCCTTCTTTATAAGTATTATGTGCCACATTTAACGCTTTTCTCTCTGTAGTCTCTTTATAAGCATTTGATGCTCCAATCTTTATTGCACCAAACATAACTTTACTCCAGTGCTTAACTTTCTGTATACAACCTTCACTACTTCCTGGTATATTATTTATTATATCTTTTGTCAAATTATCTATCAAAGGGGACAATAAACCTTGATAAAAGTGCTTGATATTATTTTTTGTTTTTATCACAGGGCTTTTTATGCATTTTTCTGCCAAATAGTATTCAAGTTCCGCTTCCTCTAACAACCTCTTAACTGCTTCTTCGTTAAAAGTTTCACGCTCAAACTCCTTCAGTAAATCATCCTCTATTATTGCAAACTTTATTTTTTCGCGAGATTCTAGTTCTTCCATATAATCATTTTTTGTTTCTTCATTTATCAACAATCCTTTTTCTTCTAATTCTAGCTGTTTTAATGCTTTGAGAATTTCTTGGTTATTTTTCAAATGCTTCTCTATTAATTTTGTACTTGGATGCTGTTCTCCTTTCCTATTTCGCTCACCTTCTAAATATTTGTTTAAATCCTCATTTTCTTCTATTACTTTCCTTAACGATATAGGTTGCTCTAAGCATTCTGCAATTTCCGCTCGGTGCGCATTAATCCTCTGTACTAAATCCGGCTCCTTTTCCTCTAACAGCTTACATGAATCCTCTATACCCTTTGCTTGGCCTTTGAGTACATTTTGTTTTTTGCATTTCGTTATTTCTAAATATATCTTTGCTACAAAAGCATTTACTTTATCTGAAGCTTCTTTTAAATTCTCACTCAAAGAACCTTTTATCTCCTTTTCTAAATCCCGAAACTGGTCTATTAAGCTGAGCATGCCTAATAGGCCTAACTCACCCTTGGCTTTTTTCATTACTGATTTTACTAGCCTTTGCTCAACTTCTTGATCATCATACTCGAACTTAAAAAGACCTTCTAACCTTCTTCTTAAAACATCACCTGCTAAATTATTCTTTTTTACATCTCCATATATTTCTTTCAATTTTTCATGTATCCTAATATATCTTTTTTGTCCTTCTTTTTTTAAAAGATTAATCTCTTCTTTAGCATTACCTAGAGCTGTCTCTATTTCTCTACTATGTATATATTTATAAACATCAATAATTGTTCTCTTAGCTATCTTCCCTTCTTCTTTAAGCCGCTTCCATTCTGCTTTAAATATAGGAAGCTCACTATCATCTAAAACATCCGGTACTTTTGCTCCTGCTTTTTTCAGATCTCTTATTATCACTTCTTTCTCACCTGGTAATTCCTTACCTTGACTCTCTAATTCCTGTCTCACTAAAGAATTTTTTATCTCATCTTCCAGTGAAAAACCTTCTTTCCGTCTATCCAGCTGAAACCTAACTGCTTGTATAAAGGCAACTTGATAGGCGTTGTATATTAAGTGAGTTGTCAACTTAAAATCTATGCTACTTACCACCTTTAACCTGAATTCGTCCAACAATTCCTTCAATTTATCATATGTAATCTCTTTCTTTTCTAGCTTTATCAGTTCTTCCATAGTCTTCGCAAATTCTTGAATAGAAGTTGCAAGCACATTCTTGATCTCATTACGTAAAGGCTTAAGACCATTTTTTAAGTGGATATTAGCTGATAATTTCAGTATGGTATTATGTTCTGAATCACGTGCAACATTAAACCAACTACCGTCTTTATCTTCGTATAAATCTCTAAGTAGTTGTTTAAATTGCGGTGGAGACTTAACTTCCATATTCCACTTAATGTCTGCTTCAATAGCCTCTATCTCATGAAAAGACACCTCAATATTTTGGTGTTCATTTTGACATAACCCATTACTTATTTTAATAGCAGCAATCAAAAAATGAGATAATTTTTTATTTAAAAGATAAAAAGTAGCCAAAGCGAGTGTTGCAGGAATAAGTAATGCTGCAAGCACAGCGATATTAACAAGAGTCACTATTGCAGCAAGAACACCATATGCCAATCTTTTTGCTGTACTTTCACTTACTTCACTTTTTTTTGTTTTATTCTCCTCTGAACTGATTTGTGTCTTATCATTTGTTTTTAATTTATTATATACGGCTAATCCTAACGCAGTGAAAACTATATAAGGAAACATTAAAACTGATAGAGCTAAATTTAATACTTTCTTCTCCGGGCAAGCTCGATTTACCTCTTTAAATATTCTACTTGATATATTATACCAAGAAGTAAAAAAATCAGAGTTATAATCTTTATAATGAAATATACTGAGTGGAACGTTAAAATTAGCTAACGGCTCTTGTTCTTCCACAGCATCAAAAAATTCTTCTTCCTCTCCTGAAGTAGCAAGACCTAAATCATTCCCTTCTTCTACATTAGAAACAGCTTCCATAGCATCAAAAGACTCTTCCTCTTCCAAAGTAACATTGGAAATAGATTCTACTTTACCTAAATCATCACTATTGTTATTTAAGTCAACAACTTTCTTACAATCTACAACAGCATGCATACCATAACCTTGCCTCAAGTAACCTAAGTATAGCATAAACAATGACAACTTTCAACTACTAATAATTTAACCTAATACCAACTATCAAATTTTGGTACTCCTTAAAATAAAAGTTAGTTCCAATTTCTGTATTAATGTCCAAAGATAAGGCAAGGGTCTGCTCTTTTATATATTCAACCCACGTATTTATTGCTTCCTTAATTTTCCCATCTTCTGTTTTGATTATTACTCTGATTCTATCGGACATATGAAAATCAGCTTGTTTTCTAGTTTCCTGAATGAACCTCACAACATCTCTTGCAAGCCCTTCTAAAATCAGTTCATCGTTTAAGGCAGCGTTTAGAACAACAACTCCTTTGTTGTTATCAAATGCAGAAGAAAATTCACTGTTTGCTTTTAATGATAGCTCATATTCGCCTTTTTCTATAATGTAATTTTCTGATTCGTCTCCTAAAAATATTTGTTCATTATCAACTTGCCTCCACTTCCCTTCCTTGGCATATTGAACTAGTTTCTTGATCTTGTCTGGAATTCTCTTTCCAAGCATAGGAAAGTTTAGTTTTAGCTCAAGTGATGCAATATCTTCAAGTTTGTTCACTAACTCTAGCTTTTTTACATTTACCTCATCTTTTATCATCTCTTGATATTCATCTTCAAGAAAACCGCAGGAAGACTGATGATAAATGATCATACTGCCAAGTGGCTGTCTGATACGTATGTTAACAGTGTTTCTAATAGAGAGTGCAGAGTTGCATATCTCTCTCACCAAATCCATCTTGGCAATGAGCTGACTATCAAACTTCTCTAATTGTGGAAAATCAGCCAAATGAACAGATGTTTCTTCATACTTAAGCCCTTGCCATATATTCTCTGTTATAAGTGGCAACAAAGGAGCTGCAGCTCTTAGTATGTAATAAAAAACCGTGTATAGGACATTATAAGCGTCGGTTTTATCTTGATCCAAGTCACTTTTCCAAAAACGCTCGCGACTGCGACGAATATACCAATTATTTAGCACTTCAAAAAAATCCATCAGAACTTTGCAAGCCTCTTGGGAATTATAGTTGTTCATAGAAGCTTGGATACTTTCTACAGCTTCAAAACATTTGGAAATCATGTAGCGATCAATAGTGCTTCTATGGTCCTTACAAACTTCAGCTTTAATTCCATCTGCATTTGCATACATAGTAAAAAAGTGATAACTATTCCAAATAGGTTTTATTACATTTTTTAGAACATCTCGTATTGAGTTTCCTTCTTTGTCGAGTAGCAAATTACCACCACAAACAATAGATCCAGAAAGCATAAGAAAACGCAGTGCATCAGAACCGTATCTATCAAAAACCTCCATTGGATCTGCATAGTTATTCAAACGTTTGGACAATTTTTGCCCTTTTACATCCAAAACAACACCGTGGCATATGCAGTTCTTAAATGGTTCCCTATCAAACAAAGCAGTGGACAATACAAAGAGCGTATAAAACCACCCCCTGGTTTGCGCTATGTATTCAGTGATAAAATCCGCAGATTCAAACCACTCCCTATTTTCAAACGGATAGTGGACTTGCGCAAATGGCATCGAGCCAGATTCAAACCAGCAGTCAAACACGTCAGGTACACGGCGCATAACTGATTTTCCTGTTGGATCATCAGGATTTGGTCTTGTTAAAGTATCGATAAATGGTCTGTGCAAGTCGTCTATTTTAACATTAAAATCTCTCTCCAGTTCTTCTATTGAACCATATACATCTACTCTTGGATATCTCGCATCGTCTGATTTCCATACAGGGATTGGCGTACCCCAGAATCGATTGCGTGAGATTGACCAGTCGTGTGCCCCTTCAAGCCATTTTCCAAATTGACCATCTCTAATGTGGTTTGGTATCCAATTAACTCTCTTATTTAGCTCTACCATTCTGCTTTTGAATTTTGTAACAGCAACATACCAAGAAGGCATAGTGCGATAGATCAAAGGAGTGTCAGTTCTCCAGCAGTGTGGATAATTGTGAATATATTGTTCAGTTTTAAACCAATTCCCTTGCTCTTTTAATTTTTTTATTACTGTATCATTGGTATCAAAAACATGAACCCCTGCCAAATCTGAAATTTCAGCAGTAAATTTTCCACTGTTATCAATTGGACAAATAACTGGAATATCATGGCTTTGGCAAAGGTAAAAATCTTCCTCACCAAATCCAGGAGCAGTGTGCACAACGCCAGTACCATCTTCTTCCGTCACATAATCAGCAATAAAAACGCGAAATGCATTTTTTGTGTCTTTAAAATAGTCAAACAGTGGTTTGTAAGAAAGACCTGCAAGATCATTCGCTTTAAGTTTCATATTGCAGTTTTCATATGGAATATTGTTTTGTTCAGAGTGGCTGATAAATTTCTCTAAGTAGCTTTCAGCAAAAATGTATATTTCACCATTCATTGAACTTCCTTCACTACTCCCTGTCATCCCAGTGCCCAGACACTGGGATCCAGAAATAGATTCCAGCGTCACGCGCTGGAATGACATCAAAGGGTGGACTGACACTGCACAATACTTAATATCTTTTCCTATTGCTAAAGCCAAGTTGCTCGGCAACGTCCAAGGAGTTGTAGTCCAAGCAAGTAATTTACACTTTCGTTTAACACTTTTAAATTGCTGTGGGTTTTCTAAAAGCTCAAATGCAACAGTTACAGCTTTGCTAACTTTTTCTCTATACGCGTTATCAAGCCTTGTTTCGAAATTAGATAATGGAGTTTCGCATGCCCAGCTATATGGTACAACGCGCACTGATTCATACACCAGACCCTTATCATAAAGCTGCTTGAATGCCCACATGACCGACTCCATGAATGATTTATCCATAGTCTTATAGTCATTGTGAAAGTCTACCCACCTTGCTTGCCTATTTACATACTTCTCCCACTCTGATGAAAATTTCATCACAGAAGTACGGCAATGATCGTTAAATTTATCTATACCAAACTTCTCTATCTCAGCTCTACCAGATATTCCAAGTTCTTTTTCTGCACCCATCTCAGCCGGCAATCCATGGCAATCCCAGCCAAATCTACGTTCAACCCTTTTTTGAAGCATAGTTTGATATCTTGCAAATGCGTCTTTGATGAAACCAGTGAGTAAATGTCCATAATGCGGAAGTCCATTTGCAAACGGAGGCCCATCGTAAAAGACAAAACAATTATCCTTGGAACGTTCTTCAACTGACCGCTCAAAAACTTTGTTTTCCTGCCAAAATTTTATGATTTCCTTTTCTAACGATGAAAAATCAGGACTACTTACTGTATCAGGATAATGCTTTGACTTCATGTTCGCTATGTAAAACTAAAGAATATAGGGCTTTCTGAAAAATTACAAATTCAAAAATATTTCCGTAGCTCACACCCCAACAAACTATTCTGCCGAGCTTCCAATACCTTTTTTTAAGTTTTACTTGCAGTTTTTATTGTTTTACTTAACATTAACCCAAGCTTTAGGGGTATTTTACGGATCAGAAGACAGATAAGTTTCCACAATTTTTAAAAATGTTGTGCTTTGTTGAAATGTGGGAACGTTTCTCTTACTATGGAATGAGGGCACTTTTGGTCCTATTTTTGACTTCTCACTTAGGTTTCACTGATGAGAGGGCCTTTACTATTTACTCATTATTTGCTGCAACAGGTTATGCTATGCCAATACTTGGAGGTTTTTTAGCTGATAAGTTGATGGGATTCCGCAACATGGTGTTGCTTGGAGGGATAGTGATGATAGCAGGTCATGCTTGCATGTCATTGGTTAAGTTTGAACCAGGTTTATTATATTTAGGTTTATCTCTAATAGCCATAGGGACTCCGCCAACAATATTGCAATAAACCTGAAACTTGAGAAGACTATTTCCCGAAAGCTTCTACGAAAAGAACGGAGAGTTGAATTTATTTATAGAGCTAATGATCAAATAACCATATGTCTCGATGGATAATATATGGTAGAGCTCATGGGCAACAAGAAATTAATAGTTCGTATTAGTTGTAGTTATGAAGTAAATCGATTAGCAGAGTTGTATCTATTAGA
>NZ_JAPQLK010000007.1:0-4898 GCF_028981785.1 Wolbachia endosymbiont of Drosophila leontia | reverse complement strand
AGGTTACAAGAAGAATTAGCAAAACTAGAAGTAGAAGTAAATAAAGAAAAGACAAAGGTAGTCAATCTAAAAGAAAAAGAGACATTCAGTTTTCTAGGATTTGATTTTCGAGAGAAAATTACAAAACAAGGAAAGTGGAGGGTACAAATAACACCAAAGATGAAAACACGGACAACCTTACTTCAAAAACTGAAGGAAGTATTCCGTAGCTATAAATCACAACCAATAGGAAAGGTGATCCAAATCATTAATCCAATATTGAGAGGGTGGACAAACTACTTTAGGATAGGAAACTCAGGTCGAAGCTTTAAATACATAAAACAATGGGTAGAGAAGAAAGCAAGACGCAATCTGATGCAAGCCAGAAAAGCAAAAGGATTTGGCTGGAAAAGGTGGAGTAGCAAATGGATATACGAGACTCTTGGTCTATATTCGGACTATAGAATAAGATATTACGTCCCGAAAGCCTTACCAGCACAATATGCTATAAACTTTGGTAAAGAATCTACTAGGAAAGCGTAGTGCGGGAAAACCGCATGCTGCGTTGATGAGGCGGAAGCTGGAAACGTAAACACGGGAATTTTGGATTGAGGCCCAGGATGAAAATAATGGATCAGCCACCAAACCCTAAAGAGGCGCGCCAGTTCTCGACCCTACAGGTTTTAAGGAGTTTGCACAGGAACCTGTAGATGAACTTGAAAAGGTAAAAGCTCAGCGTAATGATCTAAATAGTGAAGTAACTCGACTTAATAGAATTGTGTATGGAAGAGCAGACGACATTTCTCCTGGTAGAAAACAAAGCAACTACGCTTCTGCTTCTTTTGTGTTGTCTGGAGCGTTTGCTGTTGGTGTATGTTTAGCAGTTTTATACGATTATCCAGGGATAATAAGTGCTTTCTTTACAGCAGTTGCACTGGTTCTTTTTTTAGTAGGATATTATTTATGTAAAGCGGATGAACGAGATATAGGACCTGGTAGTGCCACAGACAATCCTCAAGTTACAAGGGTTTTGACTTTTTCTCCAAACTCTGCTGAAAATTCTTATACATATTAAAAACATCTTGATAATTGAGGTGAGTGTAAACTTGAGTAGTTTCCAGGCTTGAGTGGCCAAGCAGTTGTTGTATTGATCTTATGTCAATATCTTCCTGAAGCAAATGAGTAGCAAAACTATGGCGAAATGCATGTGGAGATAAAATTTCTGGTAAATTTAACATTCTCCTTATTTTTTGCAAACGATTAGCCACATAAGTTCTTCCCAATTTTTTTCCTCTTACTCCCACAAAAAGATGTTGTGCTTCATCAAGGTAAGGACAGGCTTTTACATATTCTTGTATACATTTTTTTACTACTGGGAGAATGAATACCTGCCTTTGTTTATCTCCTTTACCTGTTACTATTAAACTTTCATTGTTAATATTACTAACCCTAAGGTTCAACGCTTCACTGATTCTTAAGCCTGTACCATATAGCAGGACGATAATCGCAATTTCTCTTTTTACCACCCAAGGTTCGCCCAGGTCGGATAGTTTCATTTCTTTCAATAAAGTTTTTATATTAGGTATTGATAATGCTTTGGGCAGAGTTCTTCTCTGAATTGGCCTTGATAAGGAAAATACAGCTTCATTGTCTATATTGTGGTTGTTTTTTATGTACTTGAAGAAATTTCTGATTACTGAGAGTGCTCGAGTGTTGGATCTTGCATTTACACCTCTTGCGTAACGAGAGGTAAGCCAACTTCTTAACTCAGGTATGCTTAAATTTTTCAGAGTACCAACATTTACTTCTCCACCAATGTGAGTATTTAGGAAACTTATAAGATCCTTCAAGTCCCTCATGTATGATTCCAAAGTGTTTGGTGAATAAGATCTGTTGCACCTCAGCCACTCATACCATTTTTCAATGATTGAACCGAGGTCCACAATTATTTTTTAAAGAAAGCATCGATGCACGCATCTCGAAAGGCTTCATTTATATCGGGATGAGAGTGACAAATTCTGTATATATCCTCTGCTGCTGCGCCATATGCCATTGCAACCGCTGCTTCATTGATTAGCGTATCAGCGTATGCTCCTATGATATGCACACCTAGTATTGTATCTGCTCTGCTACAAGTCAGCACTTTCACGAATCCTTCAGCATCATCAGTGATTTTTGCTCTGCCGTTTGCAGCAAATTGACACTTACCCACTTTGTATTCACGGCCAGCATTTTTGAGTTCCTCTTCTGTTTTACCAATCGAGGAAACCGCAGGGTGAGTGTAAATGACAGATGGTATAATTCCATAATCAACGTGAGGTACTTGCCCAGCGATTATCTCTGCAACTGCCACTCCTTCTTCCTCTGCTTTATGAGCAAGCATTGCTCCACCGATCACATCACCAATAGCAAATATTCCTTTCACATTAGTTTCATATCTGTTGTTAACTTGAACGAAACCGCGATTATCTTTTTCTATTTTTTCATCAATACCAAGATTCTCAGTGCATGGTTTGCGTCCTGCTGCCACCAATACCTTATCCGCCTCTATAGTGTTTGTTTGATTATCTTTTACAGAACAAACTTTCACACTCAAAGAGTTACTACTTTGTTTTATCTCCTCAACTTTAGTGCTAAGTAAAAATTTTATTCCTTGTTTTTGTAGACTAGAAAGTAGAGACTTACTTAATTCTCCATCCATTGCTGCAGCGATTCTGTCAAAAAATTCTACTACAGTGACTTCAGACCCTAGCCTCCTCCATACAGAAGACATTTCAAGCCCTATTGCCCCGGCTCCGATTACGACAAGTTTTTTTGGCACTTCAGTTAAAGATAATGCACCAGTTGATGAAATAATACTTTTCTCATCGATATTAATTCCTGGCAAAGAAATAACGTCAGAACCGGTTGCAATTACTATATTTTTTGTCTTCAGCACCTTACCTTCAACTGAAACTTCAAGATTACCTTGGTCAAAAGAAGCAAGCCCATTGATTTTAGTGATTTTGTGAAGGTTAAACAGATATTCTATACCTTTTCCAAGTTCCTGAACTCTGGCGTCCTTATAGCCTAGCATTTCTTTTAAGTCGAAACTTGCGTCCTTAATTTTTATGCCAAACTTCGACAGATCATTTTTCGTGTGAGCATACTGATAGGAAGAATGGAGCAATGCTTTGGAGGGTATGCACCCAACCCGCAGGCACGTACCACCAAAAATGCTATTTTTATCTATGCAGGCAACTTTCAATCCAAGTTTTGCAGCAGCGATAGCACACTTATAGCCTCCTGGGCCACCACCTATAACAATTAAATCATAATCAGTCATAAAAAACAAACCTATTTTCTAAAGAATAAACACCTTTTCCCTCAGTTGTTACATATATCTTATTGCGAGTAAACACTGGAGTGTGAAACACATTACCAGGTACTTTGACTACCTTTCCTGCACTTTCAGATCCCGGAAAAGCAAACATTGAACCTTTATTGCTTGTCACCCACAGTGTATGGGCATGCATAATTGGAGCAAACAATTGCGTATTTTCTATTAAATCAGATGCCCAGACTGTTTCTCCATTTTTTATATCCAGGCCAATTATTTTATCGTCTTTAGTAACTATAAAAATTCTTCCGCCTTCTTTTTGTTTCTCTGCAGGAATAAGAGGACTGTAATATGATTCAATGTCTGATACACTTTTTACTTGCAGTGACTTTGACCATAAAATATTTCCTGATTTTACGTCAATACCATAAATATAAGAATTATTTGTAGCTATTAGAGTATCGCCAAGCACTCTCGGTGTAGTAGTTACATCTGTGAGCTGTGTAGCCAATTTTTGGCTCCACAATTTTTTACCGTCTTCATTAAAAGCTATTAACTCACCATTTGAAAATGGTGCTATTATTTTATCATTAGAAATTGCTGGCGATATGGAATACAAACCTCGAACCTCATTGATGCCGTTTTGATAAGTCCAAACGAAGCTGCCATCTTTTATATCAAACACGTACAGATAATTATCAATAGTCAATACTACCAATTTATTGTTTATTACTGCTGCTTTCCCTCTTACTGGAGCTCTCAATTCTTTTTCCCACTGAATCCCGCCAGTTTTTGCATCTATTGTGTGTAGAACGTTATCCACTATAAAGAAAACGTTTCCTCTGTGACGCAATAGGCTCATGTTACTAATTTTTTTTCTGTGTGAGAGGTGTAATTTCCAATTCATAGCCTTTGAGTTATCAATATCAAAGGAATATAAAGCGCCGTGCTTGTCTGATAAAATAACGCTATTTTCTGTAAGCACTGGAGCTACATATCCTTGAGATAGTTTTTTATCCACTAGACTTATTCTCTCGCTTGCCATTGTGTAACTGCTACACAATAACATTATCATGACAATTATTACTTTCATTATTTATTGAAAACAAGATTCATTAATATACATCTTAAGAACCTTAATTACAACGGAAATGTTCTTGCTGCATGTTAAAAACGTTGATTTATGAACGAAATATTATATTATTATGTGAGATAATGTATACTCTTAGAGGTAGTACACCTCATCCACTATGCGGCAACGTGCATAGCTGTACGAACATTGAGATATAAAAGTAATTTATACCAAGAAGAAAGATGTCATCCAAATAGCCTCTTTTCCTGTCATCCCAGTGCTTGACACTGGGATGGCCCTGTTGCATCGCAACTGAAAAAATCTGGTGGCTACTGACAAAATTCATTATAAAATAGCCATTTAACCGCTTAAGGAAAAATATGCCACAAAAAATGAGAGTTAGTAACTGCCATGAATATAAGAACCTGTTTAAAATCTTCGTAATAGGAGAGAAATGGAGGAAAGGACAATCATTTGCAAGCTGGTGTTGAGTTTACGTTCGCAATTTTTCCACAATCTTCTACATTT
>NZ_JAPQLK010000006.1:0-4566 GCF_028981785.1 Wolbachia endosymbiont of Drosophila leontia | reverse complement strand
CTCACTCCAAAATTTCAGAAACAACACCAGAACCAACAGTTCTACCGCCTTCTCTTATCGCAAAACGCAATCCCTTATCCATTGCTATCGGTACTTGCAATTCTACTTCTACACTCACATTATCTCCTGGCATTACCATCTCCTTCCCATCTAGCAATTTTATGCTCCCAGTTACATCCGTTGTCCTTAAATAAAACTGTGGCTGGTAATTCGCAAAAAATGGTGTATGCCTTCCTCCTTCCTCTTTCTTTAATACATAAACCTCCGCCTTAAACTTTCTATGCGGTGTTATCGTCCCCGGTTTCGCTAATACTTGCCCTCTCTCCACTTCTTCTCTTTTTGTTCCTCTTAACAATATTCCTACATTGAGTCCTGCACTTCCCTTATCCAGCAACTTCTTAAACATCTCAACACCTGTGCATATCGTCTTTTGCGTCGCTTGCAGACCTATTATCTCTATCTCTTCTCCCGCCTTTATCTCTCCCTTCTCTATTCTTCCTGTTACCACTGTTCCTCGCCCCGATATCGAAAATACATCTTCGATTGGCAATAAAAATGGTAAATCCACAGGCCTTGGTGGAACCGCTACATATTCATCTAACTTTTCCATCAATTTGTCTATTGATTTCTTTCCATATTCGCTGCTGTCATCCTCCAGCGCCTTGAGTGCTGAACCAACCACCACAGGCACTTCATCCCCTGGAAATCCGTATCTACTCAGTAATTCCCTCACTTCCATTTCTACTAAATCTATCATATCAGCATCAGCAACATCAGCTTTATTTATATACACCACGATATATCCAACACCTACCTGCTTCGCCAGCAATATATGCTCTCTCGTTTGTGGCATTGGCCCATCAACCCCCGACACTACCAATACCGCCGCATCCATCTGTGCTGCACCTACTATCATGTTCTTTACATAGTCAGCGTGTCCAGGACAATCAACGTGTGCATAATGCCTTTTTTCCGTCTGATACTCAACATGCGCTGTTGCTATCGTTATCCCCCTCTTCCTTTCTTCTGGCGCTTTATCTATCTGATCGTACGCTACAAAATTTCCATAATGCTTCGTTATCGCCGCTGTTAACGTCGTCTTCCCATGATCCACATGTCCTATTGTTCCCACATTTACATGCGGCTTTCCAAATGCTTCCACTACTGCTGTCATAACTATTACCCTTAATTATACTCTAACTTTAACTCATCAACCACATATTGTGGCACTTGCTCATAACAAGAAAAATGCATACTATACTGCGCCCTTCCCTGAGACACAGAACGCAAAACGTTGATATAACCAAACATATTTGCAAGAGGTACCGAAGCAGTAATTATTTTACTATTATTACCTAAATCGAGCATATCAGCAACATTTCCTCTTCTACTATTTATATCACCCATAACATCACCCATATATTCTTCAGGAGTAATAATTTCAACTTTCATTATAGGCTCCAGCATTTTTGGACCAGCTTTATTTGCCATCTCTTTAAAAGCACCTTTAGCAGCAAGTTCAAAAGCTAAAGGACTAGAATCAACCTCATGAAAAGCACCATCAAGAAGGGTAGCCTTAAAATCAATCAACGGAAATCCCGAAATTATACCACCTTCTTTTATCAACTCCAAGCCATTTTCTACCCCAGGAATATACTCTTTTGGAATAGCACCACCTACAATTTTACTTTCAAATTGAAACCCAGAACCAGGCTCAAGAGGTTCAAATTTTATTTTAACCTTAGCAAACTGACCAGCTCCACCAGATTGTTTTTTATGAGTGTAATCAATTTCAACAGATTTAGTGATAGTTTCACGATATGCAACCTGAGGAGCACCGACGTTAGCCTCAACGTTAAATTCGCGCTTCATTCTATCAACAATAATCTCAAGATGGAGCTCACCCATGCCTTTCAATATAGTCTGGCCACTTTCCGCATTTACTGACATTCTCAAAGAAGGATCTTCTGCAACCAACCTATTTAGAGCAATACCTAATTTTTCCTGATCTGAAGTGGTTTTAGGTTCCACAGCAATTTCAATAACAGGCTCAGGAAATTCCATACGCTCCAATAATATAGGAAAATCAACAGAACATAAAGTATCTCCGGTGGTTGTTTTCTTTAGCCCAACTAAAGCAACTATATCTCCAGCCCTAGCCTCAGTTATATCTTCTCGGTTATTTGCATGCATAAGTAACACTCTGCCAATCCCTTCAGTTTCGTTTTTTAACGCATTTGAAACGGTAGATTTAGACTTTAATTTACCAGAATAAATACGGATAAACGTCAAGCTGCCTACAAATTTATCCGTCATCACTTTAAATGCAAGAGCAACAAATTTCTCTTTTTCTGAAGGTTTGACCTCAATTTTCTTTTCTGAATCTTTAGGATCAATTCCAACAATTACATCAACATCAATAGGAGAAGGTAAAAAGTCAACCACACCATCTAAAAGTGGTTGTACGCCTTTATTTTTAAAAGCTGATCCACATAACATAGGAACAAATTTTCCTTTAATGGTCCCATTTCTCACGCATTTTTTCAGTAAATCCACTGGCAGATCATTAGACTCAAAGTAAGTATTCATCGCTTCATCATCCATCTCAACTGCAGCATCTAATAAAAGATTTCGATATTCTTGAGCCTTATCAAGCAAATCAGAAGGAATATCTTCATAAGAAAATTTAGCGCCCAACGTTTCTTCTTGCCATATAATGGCTTTCATAGAAATAAGGTCAATTATACCTTTGAAATCTTTCTCACTCCCTATTGGTAAATGAATAACTAAAGGTGCTGCACCAAGCTTCGTCTTTATCATATCAACACATCGATAAAAATTTGCCCCTATTCTATCCATCTTATTAACAAAGCAGATACGAGGAACGCTATATTTATCAGCTTGACGCCACACTGTCTCAGATTGAGGTTCAACTCCAGCAACTCCATCAAATACAGCAACTGCACCATCCAAAACCCTTAAAGATCTCTCAACTTCAATAGTGAAATCAACGTGACCAGGAGTGTCTATTATATTGACCCTATGATCATTCCAAAAACATGTTGTTGCAGCAGATGTGATTGTAATACCACGCTCTTTTTCCTGCTCCATCCAATCCATAGAAGCTGCACCATCGTGCACTTCACCAATTCTATTTTGCTTACCAGTATAAAATAAGATACGCTCTGTTGTGGTAGTCTTACCAGCATCTATGTGAGCCATTATCCCTATATTTCTGTATTTAGATATTCCAATTTCCATATCACAATTAATTAGCTAACATTAAAAACGAAGATGAGAAAACGCCTTATTAGCTTCAGCCATTTTATATTTTTCTTCGCACATCTTAAACGCACCACCGCGTTTATTATAAGCATCCAGTATTTCAGATTGCAAACAATCAACAGTGGTTTTTCCACTCTTTTTTCGAGCAGCAGAAGTTGCTTTAGCAATCCACCTTAACGCTAAAGAAACCGCTCTATCTCGTTGAACTTCAACAGGTACTTGATAAGTTGCACCACCAATCCGTCGAGAACGCACTTCTATAGAAGGAGTAACATTTCCTACTGCTGTCTCAAAAATTGATAACCCACCTTCGCCTATTTTCTCTTCAGCTAAAGACAAAGCGTCATAGATAATCTTTTCTGCAGCAGATTTTTTACCACATTTCATGATTGTATTAATGAAACGCATCAGCAAAACACTGCCGTAACGCGAATCAGGACTTATTTCTCTTTTTTTTGCTTTATTCCGACGAGCCATAAACTTTAACCAGATTTCTTTACACCATACTTTGAACGAGCTTTCTTTCGATTTTGCACACCACGCAGATCAAGGGCACCTCTTATTATGTGATAGCGCACACCTGGCAAATCTTTAACCCGCCCACCACGTATCAAAACAACAGAGTGTTCTTGTAAATTATGACCTTCACCAGGTATATAAGCCGTCACTTCACCATACCCACTAATTTTTACTCTGGCTACTTTACGGAGTGCTGAGTTAGGCTTTCTAGGAGTTGTAGTATACACCTTAGTGCAAACACCTCTCCTTTGAGGGTTGCTTTTTCCCAAAGCTGGTACCTTTTTCTTATGGGTCAATCCTAATCTACCCTTACGTATTAATTGATTTATCGTAGGCATATGTTATAAACTCAAGCTCATTAAAATAACTAAGTTTCTAGTTATAAAATAATAAACCTCAATAGTCAATATAAAAATAAACATTACTACTCTAATAATTAAGCTCAACTGCCTTGAAAGCCATCAGTAGACTTCTTGCACTACCTCCCAAGCCACAACTATCATTCAGTAGAAACGAAAAAACTTACTTGACACCCTTTGCCAGCCCTCTTATCATGAAACTGAAGCTATTTATTTATCTTCTCTGTACAGATTGAATGACAAAAAAACTCAACGTATCTGGCGTCTCATGTTTAATTTTTTGCGCTATGTGCACCTTATGTCTTTATCAAATTTCTAGGTTTTTACCTACAAAAGCTGAAATACGCTTATAAAGCATTTAAAACATTAAAAAACGCCAACTTAAAAAATGGATAGTGAATAA
>NZ_JAPQLK010000005.1:0-7901 GCF_028981785.1 Wolbachia endosymbiont of Drosophila leontia | reverse complement strand
TACCAATTTTCTATGGCGTCATTGATATAACAAAAAATGCTTCCTCTTTCTTGGAGAAATTTGTTATATTTATGGCAGTTACTGACTCTCATTTTTTGTGGCATATTTTTTCTTCAACAGTTAAATGGCTATTTATAATGAATTTTGTCAGTAACTGCCAGTTCTTTTCACTTGAGCGATGCAACAAAGCCATCCCAGTGTCGACTACCTGGATGACACCATTTATTGTAAGGACTTACCTCACATTTACTCTATGATTATCTTTTTAGATCACCTTGTCTACCTATTTTGCCACTCTGCTGAACGGATACAATTTATTGCTATTTTTGTTTACAATAATAATATTGAGCTATAGAATTAGATCTAAAGGGGCAATTAGCTCAGCTGGTAGAGCATCTCGTTTACACCGAGGAGGTCGGCAGTTCAAGTCTGTCATTGCCCATTTGCTTAACTGAATGTTAGTATTATTAATTACTTCAATTAAAGTATAAAAAATGCAGGATAATATAGTACCAATCTCAATAGTAAAAGAGCTGGAAGATTCTTATCTCTCCTACGCAATGAGCGTTATCATAAGCCGGGCTATACCTGACGTACGGGATGGATTTAAACCTGTTCACAGGCGCATATTATATGCAATGTCAAGAGCTGGATTCGATGCCGGTAAGCCATATAAAAAGGCAGCTCGTATAGTTGGGGATGTAATGGGAAAATATCACCCACATGGTGATGCAGCTATTTACGATTCCTTGGTTAGAATGGCTCAAGATTTCTCTCTTCTTTTACCGCTTATTGATGGGCAAGGTAACTTTGGTTCGATAGATGGAGATCCACCAGCTTCAATGCGATACACAGAAGCAAGACTTCAAAAAGTGTCGCACTTTTTACTGAATGATATTGATGAAGATACAGTTAATTTTAGGCCAAACTACGATGGAAATGAAACAGAACCAGTTGTGCTGCCTGCAGAGTTTCCGAATCTATTGGTAAACGGTGCAAGTGGTGTTGCAGTTGGTATGGCAACCAATATTCCTTCTCATAATCTTGGAGAAATAATAGATGCTTGTATATTATATGTAGATAATCCTGAAGTTACTTTTGATGAGTTACTTGAAGTGATGCCAGGGCCGGATTTCCCAACTGGGGGAACGATTCTTGGAAGGTCTGGAATAAGATCAGCATTTGCAACGGGTCGTGGATCAATTGTTGTGCAAGGCAAGACTCACATAGAAGACCTGCCACAAGATAGGCAAGCAATAGTGATTGATGAAATACCTTACCAGGTAAACAAAGTAAAATTAATTGAGAAGATAGGTGAGCTTGTAAAAGAAAAAAGAATTGATGGCATAACAGAAATTAGGGATGAGTCCGATAAGTCTGGTATTAGAGTAGTAATTGACCTCAGAAGAAATGCTGAGGCAAGTTTTATACTTAATCAAATATTGGGGCTAACTCCACTAAGAAGTAGTTTTAGTGTTAACACTTTAGCGCTCAATAACAACAGGCCTGCTTTGATGTCGTTAAAAGAAATCATAGCTGCTTTTGTTGACTTTAGAAAAGAAGTGTTAATCAGGAGAACAGAATTTCGTCTAAGAAAAACGAGAGAAAAAGCTCATGTATATATAGGGCTCTACATTGCGGTCCTCAGCATAGATGAAGTGATAAAAATCATCCGCGGTGCAAAAGATCCTGCGGAAGCAAGTAGAGAACTTTTAAATAAAGAATGGAAAACTTCGAATGAAATCAACACTATTATTGAGTTGATTTCAGATAGCGCAAGCTTTTTGAAAGATGGAGTGTATAGATTAACTGAGCTACAAATTAAGGCTATCCTTGATATGAAATTGCAGCGTTTAACAGGCCTTGAAAAAGACAAATTAGAAGCTGAGCTAAGTTCAATGATCAACCTGATAAAAGAATATATCGCTTTTCTTGGCTCAGAAGAGAAGTTGATGAAAGAAATAAAAAACAATTTACAAGAAATAAAGAACAGATTTGCTGTGCCGCGAAAAACTTCAATAGAAGAGTCAGACGCGGACATTGAAGCTGAAGATCTAATTCCACAAGAGGATATGGTGATAACCGTAACTATGAATGGTTATATCAAGCGTGTAAAACTTTCTCACTACAGAACTCAGCGTCGTGGTGGAAAAGGAAAGCTAGGACAGGGATTAAAAGAAGAGGATGTAATCACAGAATTATTTGTTGGAAATACCCATACTAGCTTTTTATTCTTTTCTAACATTGGTCGAGTTTATAGATTAAAAGTTTATAAGTTACCTCTTGCAGAGCCAACCGCACGTGGAAGAGCACTTGTTAACATATTTCCGCTTAGCGATGGTGAAACTATAACTAATATCATGCCATTGCCAAGTGAAAATGACGAAAATCAAAACATAGTTTTTGCTACTGCCTATGGAAACATAAGGCGTAACTCCTTAGCGGACTTTCACTATATTCCAAGCAATGGAAAAATAGCAATAAAGCTCGATGAAGGAGACAAATTAGTATCGGTTAAGGTATGTAATGAAATTGACCATGTTTTACTTTCAACAACGCTTGGAAAAAGTATCAGATTTGTTGTAAGTGATGTGCGTCAATTTAAGAGTCGCAATTCAGATGGCGTAAGAGGTATCAAACTTGTAAAGAATGACAGCGTGATATCCATGACCATATTAAATGGGATAGGTGTAGCAACAAAGACAAAAGAACTTTACTTAAAAGTTCCACTTGCAAAAAGACTGGGGACTGCAATTAATAACTCCATTGATTCTAAATTGGAAAAGACTTTGAATGATTTAGGAATAGATAACGAATTATTCTTAAAACTTGCAGTGAATGAGGAGTTTATATTAACTATTACTGAAAATGGCTTTGGTAAAAGAACTTCTGCGTATGAGTATAGAGTAACTAACAGGGGTGGTGTTGGTATCACCAATATTCTTACTACTAGCAGAAACGGTAATGTTGTTGCTAGTTTTCCAGTTGAGCAGGGTGATAATATAATGCTTATTACAGGTAAAGGAAAGTTAATTCGCATTTCGGTCAATGAGATTAGAATTGCAGGACGCAGCACTCAAGGAGTCACTCTGTTTAAAACAGAAAGTAGAGAAAAAGTGGTGTCAGTAGCGAAAATTGAAGATCCTGATTCCACTGAAGATAGTATTTTTGAAGTTGAAAACTCTATCGCTTCTTAACCGTAGTATAGGTTAAACAAAAAGCGCAAGTTTTTGTTGATTAATACGCAGTATTTAAATTAAAATATATACTTATGGCTAAGTAAAGATCAATGGACAAAAAATTAACTAAAAATAAAAAACCACTGGCAGACAAAGAGGATAAAAAAACACCTCCTGTTAAAGATCTTACTAAAA
Organism: Wolbachia endosymbiont of Drosophila leontia; assembly: GCF_028981785.1. NCBI lineage: Bacteria > Pseudomonadati > Pseudomonadota > Alphaproteobacteria > Rickettsiales > Anaplasmataceae > Wolbachia > Wolbachia endosymbiont of Drosophila leontia. The sequence goes on along the minus strand of NZ_JAPQLK010000005.1, from coordinate 4,527 downwards.
ATAAGAGTAGGAGAGATTTTATAACATTAACTACATGCGCTATGGCAGGTATAGGAGCTGCAAGCGGACTTTGGCCACTGGTTAAATCTATGAATCCTTCTGCTGAAGTTCTAGCAACTTCCACAGTGGAGGTGAATTTGTCTGGAATTCAGGAAGGACAAGGAGTAAAAGTAAAGTGGCAAGGTAAACCAGTATTCATTCGTAGACGCACAAAGCAAGAAATTGAGGCTGCAAGAGCTGTGAATGTGAAGAGCTTGAGGGATCCTCAATTAGATGAGCAGAGAGTATACGAAGGAAAAGACGAATGGTTAATTATGCTTGGAATATGTACACACCTTGGGTGTGTACCGGTTGACCACGCTACAAGAGATGGTAATGGTTGGTTCTGTCCTTGCCACGGTTCATATTATGATACATCAGGCCGAGTGATTGGGGGTCCTGCACCGAAAAATATGGCTGTACCTGATTATTTTTTTCCCAGTGAGAATGTTGTGGTAATTGGCAAGAAGGCTTAACGGAACTCGTTAAAAAAAACTCACAGGATCAACATCTATTATCACTGCAATACTCGAATTCAAGTTACAATTTTTAATCCAATATTTCAGCTTTTTTTGTATAGATAAACTGTGTTTATTGTGTATTTTTAATAATACCCTATGCCGATACTTATTATTTAAAAAATTTATTGCTGCTGGTGATGGGCCAAGAATTTCAAATTCCTTTTTGTCTACACCTACATTTTTTTCCTGGATACAAGTAGTTAAGCTACTTGGATGACAAAGAAGAGATTTTACTATTTCATTCGCTGCTTTTTGTGTTGCAATCTGATTCTTACCACAAATTATAAGCGCTATTAATCTGCTAAATGGTGGCATTTTGGCTTCGCGTCTTGACTTAAGTTCGATTTCATAAAATGAGTCTCTTTTTTGATGCAGCAATGCTTTTATTATTGAACTTTCAGGATTATTAGTTTGCACTATTACCATTCCTTTTTCATTAAACCTTCCTGATCTGCCTGCAACTTGGTGCAATAATTGATACGTCTTTTCCGCTGCTCTCAAATCAGAATTTTCGAGACTCAAATCTGCATTCACTACTCCAACCAAAGTTAATTTGGGAAAATTGTGCCCTTTAGCAATTATTTGTGTGCCGATTATAATGTTCACCTCTTCTTTCAATATCAAGTCAATTACGTTACTAACCGACTTCTGATCGCTGCTTATCATCGCAGTTTTTGCGTTTGGTATTAATTTCACTATTTCTTCAAGCAACCTTTCAATTCCTATGCCGTAGAGGGACAATGGCTGTTCACTTTGGCAATTAGAGCATTTTTCTGGAAGTTTCAATTGATAAGAGCAGTGGTGGCACAAAAGAGCATTTTTTTTCTTGTGATATGTAAGCCAAACAGCACAATTTAAGCAGGAAATTTTATATCCACACTTTTTACAAATTGCCAGTTGTGCATACCCTCTGCGGTTTAGAAAAAGCATAACCTGCTGTTTTTTCTCTATGGTTTGTTTGATGCTTTCAAAAAGCTCAGAGGAGATCCATTGCTTGTTGTTCCTCATATCTACTACTTTAATGAGTGGCAATTCTGCACCACCAAATCGTTTAGTTAGCTTTACATGATTGTAATTCCCGTTTTTAACATGATGAATCGTTTCAAGCAGTGGAGTAGCTGATGATAAAATAATCGGAATATTTTCAAATTTGGCTAAGATTATCGCCATATCTCGAGCATTATATATAATTCCCTGTTCTTGTTTAAAAGATGAGTCGTGCTCTTCATCAACGATAATCAATTTTAGGTTTTTATAAGGCAAAAAAAGCGCTGACCGTGCACCAATAATTATCTGCGCATTTTCATTCGCTATACTGAGCCAATTATTCCGGCGAGTTTTTGGAGTGAGCTCTGAGTGCCATTCAACTAAGTTTTTTGATATCTGACCATGAATACGGTTTACCAATTGTGAAGTTAAAACAATTTCAGGCAAGAGGATTAGCACTTGCGCATTACCTTCTCCTGATGTCATTTCAACATATTCTGGTGTCATACTAGTACGTGGCAAAGACGGTATGCTAAATGTTATAGTGGGTTTTGCCTTGAGTATAAAGGTGTCATTCCAGTGCTTGACACTGGAATCCAGGAATTTTGATTGTAAATTAGGTATTTGTTTTAAGTTAAAATAAACATTTGTAATGAGGTTATATGAAAAACTGGATCCCAGTGTCAGGCTACTCGGATAACACCCTCTTGGTAGACCCAAATCACAATGTTCGTACAGTTGTGTCTCTGGGCACTGGGATGGTAAAGTCTGAGCAGCATTTGGAACGGCAGTGTAATTCTTAATCAATTGTGCAATCACAGAGAGATAAACTTCGGTTTTTCCAGACCCGGTCTCACCGTCAAGCAAAGTCACTGAATATTCGTTCAAATTGCTGATTATTTTATCACTAGCTACCTGCTGTTCAGGACTCAATTTGCAGCTTATTTCACTTGTTTCCTGCTTTTGTTCAACACAAACCAATTTATCTATGTGATTTACTTTTAACACTCCTCCCATTATCACTTTGGCAAGCATACCAATAGGTATCAAGTTGTATTGCGCAACCCACTCTGCAAATGCAATCAATTTTGGTCTAATATTTGGTAAATCGATTTTTTGCTCAATAAATTTTAATTCTCGGTTACTTTTATCACTGTATTTCCAAACTATTCCGATTAAGCGTTTTTTGCCAAATGGCACTACTACGTAATCTCCAAGTAAAATCTCAGTACTTTCCTCAATTGCATATGAAAATAACTGATCAATTGGAAGTGGTAGTAATACGTCAACTGTTTTTGCCATAGTGATTGAGTTTAACATTGTTTTAAAGAGCTTGTAACTTTATTAAGCTTGGCAATATAGATGAATCGGTACAGAGAAAATCTTAATGTTTAACACATTTTTCATAGTACAGACCGTATGATTGATAAATAAAATGATTTATAGAATTTGTGGAGGCTACCAATGGTCAACGACAAGATTACTTTGAACTTTGAAATAGAAAAAGGCGAACCTATAGATCGATACTACTTTTCTGCACATATAAAGCTTACAGATGAAAGCAAAAATCTTTTGCGGGAGAAGCTTGGCAGTACAATTCAATTCGGTAATCTAGATGATCACTTCAATCTTAACCATGAGAATCTTTATATCTACTACAACAAATATAGTGAGCACAATGGTAGAAGTGAGCTACACGTTAGGGATGATAACGGTAAATATTTAACCTCCAATCTTCCACTTAATTACTATGGATTCTCAATGGAACTATCACCTGACGGAGCGTCAATTGCAGATTATGGTTTTTATCCTCTGTATGCAATCTATAACCCAAATCACTATGATAAAGCAAAGGAAAAAGTATTTGATGATCACGGTGAATTGTCACCAATTGCATCAAATGTGTTAGATAATTTTTTAAGCAACACAAATAGCTTAACCACACAAGATATATTACAAAATGTATTCTCACAACTGCAGAAGAAAGCTGATGAAGAAGCAGAAAGATTGGCAAGAGAAAGAGAAGCAGAAAGACAAAGGGAGGAAGAGTTAAATGAAAAGAACGAGGAGTTAAAAGAACTTGTAGAAAAGGATGAGATTAAAATATTCAAAGTGGTAAAAGGTAATGATTTAGGTAATGGGCATTCAGCAGTAGTTTTACAACTTGATGGGGAAGAAGGTGACAAGATACCTCTCGACTCTAGTAAATACTACATAGCAGAGTATAGACACCACCCAGAATGGGAAGGCGATGAATATTTAAATTTTGTTAGCCCTGATAGTGATATGCTGGTTAATTATGAAAACTTATTTTTTGTGCTCAATCAAAGCTCCTACTCAGACTTTGAAAGTGGGTTTTATTCAGAAAACAGAACCGATCCCCATAATTATGCTAAATATTCAAAGGAATCATATTTGAGTGGTGACCAGCTATCTGAAAAATTATCTAATGAATTGGAGGAAGATAGCAATCAGATAGGTACTGAATTTACAATTGATGATGAGCAAGTAGACGAAGAAGTTGTGGTAGAGAGTGAAGCCAAGTCTGGGGAGAAAGGAACGGTTGGTGAGGATAACGCAAAAAATACTATACAGGAAGAAGAATCTAACTATATAGATCAAATGCAAGCGGATGATAGCAGCAGTTATAAACCAGCTTTGCAAAGCAATCGGGATGATTATGCTGATACGAAAAAAGCTCTGCAGAAAAAATTGCATGGAGATGAAATACACAAGCAAAGTAATGAGAAAGCTCAAAAAGATATAGAAGTAAAAAAAGTAACTGTGGAAACTGACAGTAGCAGTAATAAGACTGAAAAACAAACAGAAGATGAACAAGAAACTGTTATGGCAAGTGTGATAGAAAATATGGATAAAAATTCTGATATTGAAGCAGAAACTTCTAAGAATCTGTTAAGGATCTCGAAAATATGAGGTAAAATAAGCATAGTTAAGAAAGAGGCATATCTATGCAAAAAAG
>NZ_JAPQLK010000004.1:0-5463 GCF_028981785.1 Wolbachia endosymbiont of Drosophila leontia | reverse complement strand
CATAGATATACCTCTTTCTTAACTATGCTTATTTTACCTCATATTTTCGAGATCCTTAACAGGTTCTTATGACAGAAGATGTAGAAGAAGCGTTGAATATGGACTTAACCGATGATAAGCTTAAGAGGAGCATTAACAAATCTGTCTCATTTAACGCGATCAAAAACTTGGCTTTCGACATTTTTGCTACGGAATCAGATACTGACTGCATTATGGATCAATTATCAAAGCTATTTTTGATGAACACTTTGGCGGTAAGAAAGGGAAGGAAAGTTGATCGTCATAAGGTACCTTATCTTCGTTCGTTCAATTACCAAAAAAGGGTTAGAAAACACATATTTTGACTAGAGGTAGTATTCATATCTTCTGATAATAACTGGGTAGCTTATTGCCATAGCTCCTGTAAAATGACTTCTAAACAAACTATTTCTTAAGTAATTTACACTTCAGAGTTTATCTGCTTTAAAGTTTACTCTATTCTGTTTCAGTATTTGTCATAAATCCTTAATTATTTCTGACTTTTTAGTTCAGTTTTTAACCATTCTTTCCTTAACTTAATGGCAGTGAACCTCGTCATCCCGCTACTTGTTAGCGGCTGAGATACCGCGAATGAATCGCGGTATGACGGTTCGCGGCGGTATGGACGTAGGAAAACCTTTCTTGGGTCAGCTATAGAGACTCTCATCTTTAGCGAGCTTCAAGGTAATTGGTTGCTATTTGCGAAAATATTTGCATAATTTAAGTAACATTACTTAATAAAAATTAACTATGGAGCTTAATAAGATTGCAGCATCGATTTTACTTTCTGGGCTAATCATTATGATAGTTAGTAATGTAGTTGATATGCTTTACAGTCCAGAAGAATATAAGATTGAACACCAAACGATAGTAGCTGCTGGCAGCAATGAGTTCCAGCAAAAAATCGAGCAAGTGGCGCTTGATATTGGAGCGCTCATGCAGAATGCTAGCTTTGAGAAAGGTAAATCAGCAGCAAAAAAATGTATAGCCTGCCATAGTTTTGAGAAAGGTGGAATGAATAAAGTAGGACCAAACTTATGGAACATAGTTGGAAATAAAAAGGCCCATCTTGGTAACTCATTCAATTACTCAAAAGCAGTGCTTGAAAGAGGTGGAAAATGGGGGTATGAGGAGCTATTTGCCTTTTTAAAGAACCCAAAAGCCTATATAAAAGGTACACGTATGGCATTTGCAGGTATTTCCAATCCACAAGAAATTGCAGATCTAGTTAGTTATTTGCATCAATTGAGTGATAGCCCGGTTGCTTTGCCAAAGTAGTATGGATTATTGTAAATTGTTTGATGGAAATAATGGTCACATAGCATATCGAAAGCTACAAGGAAAGAAAGCTTCTGTAGTTTTTTTCGGTGGATTTGCATCCAGTATGGATGGAACTAAAGCAACTGCTATTTACAAATTTTGCCAAGAAAATGACGTAGCACTTGTGCTATTTGATTATTTTGGTCACGGTCATTCAAGTGGTAATTTTATTGATTACGCGATAAGTGATTGGCAAAAAAATTGTGCTAAAGTAATGAGTGAATTAACTAGCGATAAACAAATAATTATAGGTTCAAGTATGGGAGGATGGCTGATGTTGCTCACTGCCCTTCAATTTCCAGAAAAAATTGCAGCACTAATTGGTATATCGTCTGCTCCCGATTTTACTGAAGATTTGATATTCAAGCAATTGTCAGGCAAGCAAAAAGAAGAACTAGATTCTAGAGGTGTAATAGATTTTACTTCAGAGCATTGTACATACAAAATAACTAAAAATTTGATCGAAGATGGCAGAAAGAACCTTCTTCTAAACAAAAAGACAATAGATATAAACTGTCCTGTGCGCTTGCTGCATAGCATTAATGATAAAGATGTTCCTTATCAAACTTCATTGAATTTAGCTGAAAAAATTAAGTCAACCGATGTTGAAGTACACTTAATAAAATCAGCAGAGCACAATATGTCTGACAATCATTCACTGGAAGTTTTATTTAAGACCATTAGAGAATTTTGTAACCAGACTGCATTCTGTGATTTTTAGCAAAACACGATTTTTCATTTGAGCTTTCTTCAACTTAAAATAAATACAGAAAATTGCTGCCTATAGCTAAACTGACTTAGATTTACCGACAATTTGAAAAACCGTCATCCCGCTACGTGTTAGCGGCTGAGATACCGCGGCGGTATGACGGTTCGCACCATCACACTTTGGAACCTTACAGATATTGAGCAAATCCAATAATATCCTTGATTTCTTTTATATTATGGGTTGCAATTTCTGCTGCTTTCTTTGTGCCTTTTTTTAATATTTCATGTAAATGGAATTGGTCTTTTAAAAGATCATTCATTTTCTCACGTATGGGTGATATAACACTGATAATTAAATCAGCTAACTCTTTTTTGAAGTGCTTCATGTCATGTTTGTTCACTTCTTCACATACTTTTTCCGCATTTACATTACTGAGCACTGAATAAATGTTTATCAAATTGCTTATTTCTGGTCGGCACTTTAAAGTAGCAAAGCCTAGAATTGAATCTGTTTTTGCTTTTTCTATTTTTTTGACAATTAAGTCATCCGTATCATCAAGGTTAATGCACGAATGTTCTGAAGGATCAGATTTACTCATCTTGCTTGTGCCATCCCTTAAGCTCATTATTCTTGATGTGCAATCCAAAGTTAAGATTTCAGGTACGATGAAATAATCCAGCTTATAATGATTGTTAAAAGCTGATGCAATATCACGTGCAAGCTCCAAATGCTGTTTTTGATCATCACCAACAGGAACGTATTTAGTTTGATACAACAATATATCTGCAGCCATAAGTACTGGATAACTATATAATCCAAGAGAGGCTTTTTGTTTATCGCTGCCAGCTTTATCTTTAAATTGAGTCATGCGATTAAGCCAACCAATTGGTGTATAGCATCCAAGCATCCAGCCCAGTTCTGTATGACCACTAACTGTGGACTGACTAAAAATAATGGACTTTTCTGGATCTATTCCGCATGCAATATAAGCTGCTGCTGTTTTGAAAATATTACTTTTTAATTCACTTGCGGGAAGCTTGTTTGCTGTGATTGCGTGTAGGTCGACAACACAAAAAAGAGATTTGTATTTATCCTGTAAGTCTATCCACTGTTTGATTGCACCAAGATAATTACCTAAATGTAGTACGCCACTTGGCTGGATACCTGAAAAGACAATACTTGTCATTATACATTTACCTCATGCTAATCGCTTCCACAATCAGCAGATTTCTTAGAAAGAATAACCATTGCAGGACGGAGCAACCTATTTTTGATAGTATAACCAGTTTGTAGTACTTCTACAATGGTGCCAGGCTTTTTTTCATTGTCTTCTCTTTCCACAACAGCTTGGTGTAAATTACTATCAAAAAGCTCACCAAGTGGATCTACTTCCTCTATTCCATGTTTTTTTAGATCATTTATAATTTTTTGATAAGCTACTTTAATCCCCTCATGAACGGGATCACCGTCTTTCAAAATTTCCATTACTCTTTTTAAATTGTCGCACGAGTCGATCATATCACGTGCAAGTTTTGTGACTGCGTAGTCACTTGCATCGCTAATTTGCTTTTGCATTATACGTTTGACGTTTTCATTATCTGCAACAGCACGGCGTAAATGATCTTCAAGCTGAACTGCACGTTCTTTTAATGTATTGAGATCTTCATTTAAATCATCAGTTTGCTTATGGTTATCACTTTGTTGGTCGTCACCTTTCTGCCTACTTACCATATCAGCAAACTTCTTCTTTTTCTCCTTACTGCTATCTGACATATCATTACCCTTAAGAATCTAATAAGTATATAACAATTAATCTGAAAATATCAAGCGCCAGCTACATTCGTCTTTCTATGCTCGCATTTAAAAAGTTAATTAAAGTAGTTTTATAAAAAGAATCAGAAAAAGTACTAATATCATTTTGTGCCATATTAATGTAGTGCCTAGCTTTTTCCATAGAAAGCTGAATGGCATTATGGTGATTAATGTAGTGTAATGCTTGGTCAAAATTGTGTCTAGCTGAAGAAAAGCATTTTTCCCAGAATGTTTGCTCTGCTGGACTGCCCTTTTCGTATGCTATAATAGCAGGTAAGGTGACTTTACCTTCGAAAAAGTCTTTTCCGACTTGTTTTCCAGAAGTGCCTTGATTAGCAGTATAATCGAGCATATCATCAACTATTTGAAATGCCATACCAAAATTAAAACCAAAATTCTTTAGCCTCTCTGTTTCGTCATTTGTTGCACCAGATACTGTTGATGCAGCTTCACAGCATGCAGAAAATAAAGATGCTGTCTTTTCTCCAATGATATCAAAATAATTTTCCCTGACTGTGTGGGGGTCAAAGCGTGCTGTCATCTGCTTTATTTCACCCTTCACAAGTAAATGCGATGCCTTAGATAAAATAGAGAGAATATTTAAATTTCCACACTCTATAAGCCATCTAAATGCTAGAGTCAACAATAGATCACCAACTAAAATGCTTGATTTATTTCCCCAAATCTTATTCGCTGTTTTAACTCCATGGCGTGCCTCACTTTCATCGAGCACATCATCATGAAGTAAAGTAGCATTGTGTATAAACTCTACCGATGCAGCAACGTTGATCCTATTCTCCCCAGAATAGTTTAGCATTTTACATATAATAAAAACTAGTTTAGGCCTTATTTTTTTTCCACCTGACCTAACAAGATGAGATATAATATCAGTAGCAAGCTTAGCATCTTCATCGTTGACATTTTTGAAGACAAAGCCATTCATAGCTGACAAATCAGAAGATACAATATCGTCTGATTTATCGCTGTTTGTTAAATCAGTATTTAGCATTTTAAGAGACTTATGCCTCTTGCCCTTGTGCTTTCTCGTTCTCTACTTTCTTCTTTTCTGTTTTCTTTGGTTCTGTTTCTAAAGTTACTATGCCTTTTTTGATAAACCACAGTACTCTTTCAGTTGCCTGCGCGCCTACACTTAGCCAATGTTTTAATCTATCAGCTTTCACCACAACACGATTTTTATTGTCTTTTGGTAACATTGGATCATATTGTCCTATTTTCTCAATAAAACGCCCATCTCTTGGTGCTCGTGAATCGGCTACAACTATCCTATAAAAAGGGCGTTTCTTTGCGCCAAACCTCGCCAACCTTATTTTAACTGCCATGTTAACCTTTATTCACATATTAGCCACAATTTTATACAATGAGCCGTTTTAAGTCAAATGAATTATACAACTTTTGCACCTTGTAATATAATTACCAATAATGTAGGGCAGTGCCGGGTGCACAGCTATACGAAAATTCATTTGTGAAGGTAAATTGCACAGCAAATGGTGTCATTCCAGTGCTTGACACTGGAATGGCTTTGTTGCATAGGAACTGAAAAAATCTGGTGGCTACTGACAAAATTCATTATAAAATAGCCATTT
>NZ_JAPQLK010000003.1:0-552 GCF_028981785.1 Wolbachia endosymbiont of Drosophila leontia | reverse complement strand
TACGAGGCGAACCCGGGGAACTGAAACATCTCAGTACCTGGAGGAAAAGACATCAATTGAGATTCTGCTAGTAGTGGCGAGCGAACGCGGAACAGGCCAGTGGTCTTTGGAAGAGAAGCAGAACACTCTGGAAAGGGTGGCCATAGTGGGTGATAGTCCCGTATGCGTAGTGCTTTTAAAGATCCTTGAGTAGGGCGGGGCACGTGAAACCCTGTCTGAACATGGGGGGACCACCCTCCAAGCCTAAATACTCCCTGGTGACCGATAGTGAACAAGTACCGTGAGGGAAAGGTGAAAAGCACCCCGACGAGGGGAGTGAAATAGACCTGAAACCGAATGCCTACAAGCAGTCGGAGCCTCTTATGGGGTGACGGCGTACCTTTTGTATAATGGGTCAGCGAGTTTCTGTTTGCAGCAAGCTTAAGCCGGTAGGTGTAGGCGTAGCGAAAGCGAGTCTGAATAGGGCGTCTAGTTGCTGGCAGAAGACCCGAAACCGAGTGATCTAGCCATGGCCAGGCTGAAGGTGCGGTAACACGCACTGGAGGGCCGAAC
>NZ_JAPQLK010000002.1:0-7473 GCF_028981785.1 Wolbachia endosymbiont of Drosophila leontia | reverse complement strand
GTCAGTAGCCACCAGATTTTTTCAGTTCCTATGCAACAAAGCCATCCCAGTGTCAAGCACTGGGATGACAAGAAAGGGAGCACTGGAATTTTTATTTCAGTATTGTACATTAGCCATGCATCTGAACAGATACGAGCTTTCTGCTTTTTTTGGGTAAGGTCAGTCAAAAAGGTTTCACAACAACCATAATAACTATAACTATTATCAATACTGTAACTGCTTCATTTAAAACGCGAAAATAAATATGTGACTTCTTATTCGAACCCATTGCAAAATTTTTCCTATATTTTGCAAGTAGCATATGAATAATTAACATCAAAAGTATTGCAAATGCTTTTACATGAAACCATCCTTCACGATATGCTTCCCTAATAACCATTAGTGTAATTCCAAGACCAAGTGAGAAAAGCATTGCAGGGTTTATGATATATCTAAGTAGCCTCTTTTCCATTGTTTGAAGCAAGCTATCATTTTCCGATCCCGGTTTTACAGTTGCATGGTAGACATAAAGCCTGGGTAAATAAAGCATACCTGCAATCCACATGATAACAGAGATAACATGAAAAGCCTCAAGCCAGTGGTAATAGTTCATTAGCAAAAATTTAAAATTCCTGGTATTGTGTTAGTTTAATGAAAAAGAAATCGATATGAAAGCAGAAAACTTCACTAAAGAACAGATAATTGGATTCTACAGGAAAATGCTACTCATACGCAGATTTGAGGAAAAAGCAGGACAATTATATGGGATGGGATTAATAGGCGGGTTCTGTCACCTATCAATAGGACAAGAAGCAGTTGCAGTTGGAACTCAAGCTGCATCAAAATTAGGTGACGCTTTTATCACAAGTTATAGAGACCATGGCTTAATGCTCGCATGTGATTCTGATCCAAATGTTGTAATGGCAGAGCTTACCGGCAAAGAAACAGGATGCTCGAAAGGTAAAGGTGGTTCGATGCACGTATTTGACGTTGAAAAAAAATTCTTCGGCGGGCATGGAATAGTGGGAGCACAAGTTCCAATTGGCACAGGAATAGCATTTGCTAATAAATATAAGAAAAAAGATAATGTGGTATTTACATATTTTGGCGACGGTGCTGCAAATCAAGGACAAGTATATGAATCGTTTAATATGGCATCTTTGTGGGAGTTGCCTGTGGTTTACATCATAGAAAATAATGAATACGCAATGGGAACCTCCGTGCAAAGATCAACTTTAGTAACAGAGTTATATAAAAGAGGAGAAAGTTTTGGTATTCCTGGAAAACAAGTTGATGGAATGGATTTTTTCTCTGTTTATGAGGCTACAAGCGAAGCAGCGGAACACACACGCAGCGGAAAAGGGCCTATCCTGCTTGAAATGAAGACATATCGATATCGCGGTCACTCAATGTCAGATCCTGCTACTTATCGCTTAAAAGAAGAAGTTGAAGATATGAAGCAAAATCATGACCCTATAAGCACTTTAAAGAAATACATGACAGATAATAAAATGGCTTCAGAAGGAGAGTGCAAAGTAATTGATAAGGAAATACGTGATTTAGTAAAAAAGTCGGAAGATTTTGCCAAAAATAGTAAAGAACCAAGCGTTGATGAGCTGTATACTGATGTTTATAAATTTGTTAGCTAATTTTTTTATCCAGAACTGTACAAACATTGTATAGTAAACGATGTCATCCAAATAGCTCCTTCTCCCGTCATCCCAGTGCTCTGACTACTTGGATCCAGCTGAGTTGGTGAGTATAAAAGTATAGCTAACGCAAGCTCTACGTCATGCCGCCGCGAACCGTCATACCGCGATTCATTCGCGGTATCTCTAGATCCCGCTAACAAGCAACGGGATGACGGTTGTCAGGCTAGCTGTCATCTCAGTAGTCTCCTTCTCCTGTCATCCGAGTAGCTGACACTGGTTCCTTTATGACGGCAGTAGCCCCTTCGGTGTCATTCCAGTGCTTGACACTGGAATGACACCAATAATTGACATTTCACTAGATATTCATTATAAATAATGGAATGCTACAAAGTATAAAAACCATATTAATAGAAGACGATAACGTTAGGCTGGATAGGTACATCAGAAGAATCTTTCCTGATCTAAAGCAATCTGTAATTGAAAAATCTTTAAGGAAAGGATTAATCAAAGTTGATGATTGCAAAGCAAAGTCCAGTGATAGAGTAAATTCTGGGCAAACTATAACGCTGAAGCACTTGAATTATATTGAAAACGCTAATTCTGATCGCAAATATAATGAAAAGTTAGTGAATCTACTAAGAGAGAACATATTATATGAAGACGAATATATACTAGCCATAAACAAACCCGCAGGGGTCATCGTTCAAGGTGGCGCAAAAGTAAAGATTAGCATGAGTGATTTGCTTGACCAAATAAGAGAGGGAGAAACATTTAAAATTGTCCATAGGCTAGATAGAGATACGAGTGGAGTGATAATATTCGCACGCAACGCTAATGTTGCCAGATACCTTATGGAAGAATTTAAAGGACGAAGAGTAAAAAAAACTTATTTAGCATTAACTTCTGGCATACCGAGCAAGGATAGTGGAACAATAGACTATCCATTGGTGAAAAAATATGTTTCAGGTCAAGAAAAAGTGGTCGTTGATGAAAATTCACCTCAGAATGCCACTACGCATTTTTCAATTATAGCAAAATCCAAACACAATGTTGCTTATTTAAAATTACAACCAATTACCGGCAGAACCCATCAGTTACGTGCACATTTAGCTCATATAAATTGCCCTATTCTTGGTGACGGTAAATATGGTGGTAAAAAAGCTTTTATTGATGGGATAGCAAATAAAATTCACCTTCATTCGCATTCTTTATCTTTAAAACTGCCAAACAATAAAGAAATCACTATCACCGCTCCTATCACTAAACACATCGAAAAATCCATTGAAGCGCTATTTTTCGACTGAAACGATTTCACCAATCAACTTTTCTGTCTTTGGCTTTAATTTGAAGCACAGATATTAGGCTAATTAATGCGCAGGCAGTAAGATAAATGCCTGCTGCAAGTTTTGTTTCGGTTTTTTCTATAAGCCACATGCATATGTATGGAGAAAGGCCACCAAAAATTCCTGCAGATATATTATTTGCTAAGCTTACGCCAGTGCATCTTACTTTTGTTGGAAACAGTTCACAAATAACAGAGCCATATATTCCAAAAGATGCACCTACTGGTATAGTAATCAATAAGTAAGTTATTATTACGACATATTGGTTAACGGAAGATAATAATGGTAATACACATGTACCAATCAGAGATAGCATAATCAGTACAGGAATCGTTACGCGTTTTCTTCCAACTTTATCAGATAAAATTGCAAAAAGTACCGCAGATGCTGCAAATACAACCTGTATTACTATCCTCATTAAATCTTTAACACTAATAGATAAAATAACTAGCTCTTTTATTGATATATTATAAAACATTATTGCTGCGTAGACAATTGCATTCTGAGCAATTCCCAGATTGATTGAAATAATAAGCGGTCTTTTATAGTTTCTTACTAGTTCTAACAATGGTGAATGTGCTAAATTATTAGCGTACTTATTAGTTTTATATGCTAAGCTTTCTTTTAATATGTACCTAGTTAAAAAACCTATTGTCCCCAAAAAAAAGCAAAAATAAAAAAGCAACTTCCATCCCCATATTTCATAGTTCTCACCTGTAACTCTTTTGCAGATAAATATCATTGTTATGCATAAGAGCGTTCCAAGGGCTCCGCTAAAGGGCTTCATACTTCCTAAGAAACCTAGATTTTTTTTATCTTTTGAATGCTCTATCGTAAATGCTGTATTAATGCTTGTTTCACCTCCTGCAGTTATTCCTTGCACTATTCTACAAAACACAAGCAATACAGGTGAAAGCAACCCTATTTCTTTATACCCAGGTATAATTCCCATAATTGTGGATGATATTGAAATTAATATTACTGAAGTAAGTAAAGTCTTTCTTCTGCCATACTTATCTCCCATATAACCAAAAATTACTGCACCAATTGGTCTAAACGCAAAACCAATTGCAAAAACACCAAGGAATTTGAGTGTACTCAAATAATGATCTTCTGATGGGAAAAAAACGTTGATGATTGTATCTGTTAATACTCCAAAAAGAGTGAGTTCATACCACACAATCATGTTACAGATCATGCCCGATAGTATTGCTTTTTGGATATTATTCATGGTCTTTCAATTTAACATAACCTAATATATCATTAACCGGTGCTCCTTGCTATAAAATTTTTCATTCAATAACCTTCAAGGATAATTCACGTAAATGCTTATCCTCCACCTTGGAAGGAGCACCCATTAGAACATCTTCACCTTGCTGGTTCATAGGAAAACAGATTACTTCACGAATATTTGGCTCATCAGCAAGCAGCATAACTATTCTATCAACTCCTGGTGCTATTCCACCATGAGGAGGGACACCAAATCTGAATGCACGTACAAGTGCACCGAATCTTGTATCAACTTCTCCCCGGCTATAACCTGCAATGGCAAAAGCTTTATACATGATATCCAGTTTGTTATTACGAATCGCCCCACTTGACAGTTCTATTCCATTGCAAACAAGATCATATTGGTAAGCAAGGATATCCAGTGGATTTTTGTCCTCTAAATCTTTCAGACCACCGTGTGGCATGGAGAATGGGTTATGAAAGAAATCGATTTTTTTACTTTTATCGTCATATACAAAATATGGAAAATCAATGATCCAACAAAACTTGAAGATATTATCGTCTATAAGACTGAGTTCTGACCCTAAAAGAGTGCGTACTTTTCCTGCAATGTTTGCCGCCTCATTCCCTTTGTCAGAAGCAAAAAATACACTATCTCCTGGCTCTATGTTTGTTGCTTCTCTTATGTGGTTTAGCCTATTTTCATCAAGAAATTTAGCAATTGGGCCTTTCGCAGTTCCATCTTTATCAAACGTTATATATCCGAGACCCTTAGCACCGAATTCTTTTTGCGCATGTTCTATCTTTTTATCAAAGAAGCTGCGTGGTTCCTCTGCTGTTTTAGGTGCAGGGATGGCTCTCACTACCATACCACGCTCAATATTGCTTTTGAAAATATTGAACCCTGAATCACGAAAAATTTCTGTAACATCGCTGATTAATAGTGGATTGCGCAGATCTGGCTTATCAGAACCATATTTAAGCATTGCTTCTTTATATGTAATACGTGGAAAATCTTTATCAACAGACTTACGAGAAAATTTAGCAAACACTCTGTATAAGGTAGACTCAATAATCTGAAAGATGTCTTCTTGAGTTACAAAAGACATTTCAAGATCTAGCTGATAAAACTCTCCCGGAGAACGGTCAGCCCTTGCGTCTTCGTCACGGAAACACGGTGCAATTTGAAAATATTTATCAAACCCTGAGACCATGAGCAATTGCTTAAAAATCTGTGGAGCTTGCGGCAATGCATAGAATTTACCAGGATTTAGTCTGCTTGGCACCAAATAATCACGTGCACCTTCAGGGGACGAAGCAGTAAGTATTGGAGTTTGAATTTCCAACAACCCTTGCTCTATCATGAGCTTGCGGAGTTCTGCAATAATTTGTGAGCGCAGAATAATATTGTTGCGGGCTTTTTCACGCCTTAAATCAAGAAAACGATATTTAAATCTCATATTTTCCGGGTATTCTTGTTCGCCAGCAATGCTCGCTAATATACTTCTTTCTTCTTTCGCTATTTCTTCATCACGGTGGAACTCGACTTCCGATTCAACGTGCAAATTGCTAACTACAACCTCAATTTCCCCGGTTGCGATAGAGGTGTTTACCGTATCTTCAGTTCTAGCTTCAACTATTCCTGTAACAGTAATTACACTCTCCAATTTTAAATTTGATATCTCATCAAAAAAGTCTTTGTCATTATTAAATACTAGTTGAGTGATTCCATAGAAGTCTCTTAAATCAACAAAGATTAGGTTGCCGTGATCGCGCTTACGGTATAACCATCCAGAAAGGGTAACTTCCTTTTCTACATCATTCTTCCTTAATTCATTGCACATGTGAGTCTTGTAGCAGTTCATGTTTGTTTCACTTCTAAATTCTTTAAGAAGTATAGAAATAAACCTTACTACATACAAGCCCATTCGTCGGATATTTGTGCAATTTACGAAATAGAGCAGTATTACTTTTATACTGTCTTTACTCACACAAAAATTGCACAATTTCTATAATTATGGTATAATACAAGTGGCGCTTTGTAATAAGCTGAGTACAGAAAATGTCTTTCGGACAAATCATTATATGTAGTATAGCATTACTTGCTATAGTCAAAGTATTTCTCTTTTTGAGAAAAATATACAAAAATCGCATTAGAAAAATCATATTTCCTAGAAAAGTTTTTAAAGAAGAGTGGGAAGAAGACAGAAAATTCAATGAATTGTATCAAAAAAACAAGCAAAAAGAGTTGCTGAAGCAACAGGAAATGCTACGCGAGAAACAAAAAGATGTGCAAGTTTATAAAGAAGATCCAGAAATAGTTGACATAGCAAAACCGGTAGGTAAATGGACAAAGATGGTTATGATGGGTAATGGTTTAATGAAGCGTTTTGCACAATTGATACATAGCGAAGGCGGACAGAAAGGATTTTGGGAGCTGTTTGTTAAAGCTCAGGCTTCAACTCAAGGTAAACATAAGGGAAAGGGCAGATAATCCATGCTTGAATGTGAAAATTTATCCTGCGCTCGTAATAATAAGGTACTATTTAAGAATCTCAGTTTTAAAGCTGAGCTAAAATCAAAGATTCTAATCACTGGTCCAAATGGTAGTGGTAAAACCAGCTTAATTAGAAGTTTATCTGGACTTTTACCGCCGGTATCAGGCAATATAAGGCACTGCGGAAAAGATATATATGATGATCCAAAATCCTATATACCTTCTATGGTCTATATAGGCCATAAGAATGCCTGTAAAGATAGCTTAACTGTTGCTCAAAACGTAGAATTCTGGGCAGGAATACGAAATACTAGAGAATTGATTGTGGCAGCTATTTGTTGCTTGCAGTTGCAACCTGTACTTAATATTAGATATGGCGAACTTTCTGCAGGCTGGAAAAGGAGAGTTGCGCTTGCTCGCCTCTTGATTTCTAATGCAAACGTTTGGCTGATAGATGAACCATTTTGTAATCTTGATAGTGCAACGTGTGAATTAGTGCTGAACCTAATCTCAATACGCTCTGAGCAAAATGGTATAGTAATTATTACAGGGCATAGCTCTACAGAGCAATTGTGTGATTTTACAACGATTGATATACGTAATTTCAATAGACTTCTTGTATAGTTTTTGGCAACAACCGCTAGAAATAAAAAACTTGCTTGACAAACTCCGCCAGCCCCCCTATCATATACACTGAAGCTGTTTATTTATCTTCTCTGTACAGATTAAATGACAAAAAAACTCACGTATCTGGCGTCTCATGTTTAATTTT
>NZ_JAPQLK010000001.1:0-11812 GCF_028981785.1 Wolbachia endosymbiont of Drosophila leontia | reverse complement strand
CTTGCAAATGATTGTCCTTTCCTTCATTTCTCTCCTATTACGAAGATTTTAAACAGGTTCTAAGAAAAATGCTAGAACAGCAAATTACCCAAAAGAGGTTTAACGGATTAGGATTTGATAGATAGTTGTTATATTAACCTCTCCATCTTATATTGAGGATCAGATGCAATGCCATACACTCTATTTGGCGGAGCAATTTTGTTCTCTATACCAAAAACTATACCTTCAATTATTGCTGTGAGTACTTTTTCAAGGTCACAATCTGCTCCGGGAACACGGTGCTCTAGGCGGCATCTTTTGGAATCGTTGCCAAAATAGGGAATTCTTATCGCAGCAGTTCTGTTATTTACTCCCCAACTAATCGTAGTTGGAGTGTGAATATCCGGGTACTGAAATCTTAAATATGAATCATCATTTGGAGCAAAGAACAACATATGTTTTTTCATCATTGCACATAATCCACCAATACTGTGAATCAGATAGTCTCTGTACTTTTGCTCATTGCTATAAAATAAGTTATCGTTATTTGAATTCACGAGATTAACATGCACATTTAATGCGCTGCCTGCTCTATCCAAATAAGGCTTTGCTTTAAAAGAAACATTCCCGCCAAGTTTTTGTGCTACTTCAGTAAGTAATTGTTTTGCTAACTCGAAATGCTTGATTAAATTGTCGGAGTTCGTATAGTAACCACTTTTTATCTCATATTGATGTGTAGAATTCTCCTTCTCGCAAGAAAATTCAAGAGATGCTATTTTATTTTTGATGCTATTCAGAAATAAATATTCTTTTTCTATTCCCTCAATATAAAACTCTAGTTCAATACCGAATACAGCATAATAACTCAAATTACTTAATATAATCATAAATTTGCTTCAGTAAATCTATATTAGGTTAGCTATATTTATATGAATACTTTACTTATTTGCCAGTAAATTTAACATCTTATTTATACATAATGTATTACTGTTTTTAATAGCATGCTTCTAATCCTCGATACAAGCGACATTTACAAATTTTTCATTTTTTTGAAATAAAAATGATCAATTTTAGTGTTTTTATACCCTTTACAACTCATCAAAAAATCACCATAATTTTTAGTATGTACTAAGTAATATTAGCTTTTCATTTTGCAGTAAGCTGTTGATTATCTTGCATCTTTCTGATTATTGTTTTTTCTTGGTGTGGTATATGAACTTAACTAGCCCTAAGGTTTCTACTGTGTTTTTTGATCAGATTATTACAGTAACAGATCACAATGTTACTTGGGAAAAAATCCAAAATTGTCTTTATAATCTTTATGGAGAAGCAACATATAACAGCTGGCTGAGTTCACTAAAATTTGTCAGTAGCAGAAATGGGGAAGTTCTTTTATCCGTGTCAACAAGGTTTATAAAAGAGTGGATTACAGTTCATTACATGAAAAAAATATTATCATTATGGCAAAGCGAGGATCAAAGTATATGTTCCATTGATATTCAAGTGATTGAAGAAAGGGATTCAAATTCTAATGTTATACTAAAAAACAGAGAGGAAAGTAATCATAATCTTGGTTCACCACTGGATCCCAGATTCACTTTTGATAATTTTGTGGTAGGAAAGTCAAATGAATTAGCATTTACAGCGGCAAAGCGTGTGGCAGAATCTATAGATCCAATATTAGGCAGCAATCCTTTGTTTCTATATGGTGGAGTGGGACTTGGTAAAACACATCTAATGCATGCTATAGCTTGGCACATAGTCAATTCCCCATCAGCAAAAAGAAAAGTGGTGTATTTATCAGCAGAGAAATTCATGTACCAATATATTACAGCGCTGCGAAGCAAAGATATTATGTTATTTAAAGAGCAATTTAGATCAGTAGATGTATTGATGGTAGATGATGTGCAATTTATCAGTGGTAAAGATAGTACACAAGAAGAATTTTTTCACACTTTCAATGCATTGATAGACCAAAATAAACAATTGGTTATATCAGCTGATAGGTCTCCTAGTGATCTTGATGGAGTAGAAGAAAGAATAAAATCACGACTCGGTTGGGGGTTGGTGGCAGATATTAATGAAACAACTTTTGAATTGAGGCTTGGTATATTGCAGGCAAAAGTGGAGCAGATGAATATGTATGTTCCGAAAGATGTCCTAGAGTTTTTAGCAAGGAACATAAAATCTAATATAAGAGAATTAGAAGGAGCATTAAATAAGGTTACCCATACCTCATTAATTGGAAGAAGTATGACGGTAGAATCAGCTAGTGAAACCCTAATCGATCTTCTTAGGTCAAATCATAGGTCAGTCACAATAGAAGAAATACAAAAGAAAGTAGCTGAATTTTTCAATATAAAGGTTGCAGATATGCAATCCAATAGAAGGCTTCGCAGTCTTGCAAGGCCAAGACAAATAGCTATGTATTTTGCCAAAAAATTTACGCAAAAAAGCCTACCAGATATTGGGAGAAACTTTGGTGGCAGAGACCATGCTACTGTTATACATGCAGTAAAACAAGTAGAAAATTTTATAAAGACCGACTCAAAATTTGCTGATGAAATCAATCGATTAAAAAAAATGTTTAAGTAGCGTTTTTAAAATAGCTAATAACAAATCCTAAAATGAATCGACTATAGTTTTAATCCGTTTAAGTTTAAAATCTTCTGTTAGCTTCGCAGAATACATTTCCTTATTATCTTGGTTATAGAGGGTAAATTTGTGATCATCTAAGTTTAGTATTGCAAAGCCAAAGCCGAAAAAGTTTCTAACTTCGTGTGCTAAGTAGTTTCTACCATTTGAATAGTCAAATTCTACATTTTGGTAAACAGGTTCTTGATCTTGAGCGTGTAGTAATGAACCGCCATTTCCAACTATAATCTGGTCTGGAACATTATCCATTAATAAAATCTGGGCTATATGAATATGGCCGGAAACTATGGTAGTAACATTGCTTGGAAATCTATCCCCAAAAGCTTCAATTTGTGTAAGATTGCCATGGCTTTTTAATGTCAAAA
This sequence comes from Wolbachia endosymbiont of Drosophila leontia, assembly GCF_028981785.1. Lineage (NCBI taxonomy): Bacteria > Pseudomonadati > Pseudomonadota > Alphaproteobacteria > Rickettsiales > Anaplasmataceae > Wolbachia > Wolbachia endosymbiont of Drosophila leontia. The sequence goes on along the minus strand of NZ_JAPQLK010000001.1, from coordinate 8,813 downwards.
ATTCTTTTTTTGGAGATCTCCAAAGTGGTTTATGAGTTAAAAACCACGTGGGCTTATCTTGTATCAATTTATCAAATGGCCTTTCAAAAGCATCAATTGTGCTTTGGGTTGTAAAAATATCCTCACCGGATGAAGAGTCGAAGATAAAAAATTTCATCGGTCCAGCATCTAAGGACCAACTAGAAACGAAGTTTCCACATTTTTCAGACGAAAAGGGGTATGAATCTAAATACCTGAACCATCCTTCATAAGCTCTATCACAACTCTCATGGTTTCCACGAACAAAAAGGAAAGGGGATTGTGATAAAATATCCTTTGCAGGCTCAAACCAATCAGCGTACCAAGCTTCTTTATTATATCCATAAATATCGCCACACTTTTTTGTATTTCTACATCTTGTTTGCCTATAATGATAATCACCAACATGGATAATTAAATCTGGTTTATGAAGGGCAATTGAGTCTAAATTTTTTTTTAAAGGCCAGCTATCTACCGAATTACATTCCTGCTGAAATAACATATTTATTCTACAGCCCGTGTCACCAATGAAAGCAATTTTATTAACCTTTTTTGGTAATATAGGAACCCGTAGATCCTCAATACTAACGTCTTTGGCACTTGTTTGTACTGTCAGTTCACAAACTGTTTCGTTATGATCACCATTGTTAATTGAGCTGCGATTCAGCATTTCTGTTTCCTTGCCATCAACATAAACAATGGGACACATGTCATTGTCCGTAATTGCGCGTATGCTTAGTTTATTTTCTGGGATAACTTGAGACCATGTGTATAATATTTGTGCATGGACGAAGTGAAAGCTAGTTATAAGAGAGAGAGCTAAAAAAATAAAGATATTAGCTATATTCATTTGTATAAAAACCTAAGTTAAAAATTAGTAGTAAGGTTATCTTAAATGATTAAAATTTATAATCACAAAATTCATAATCAAATTATACAAACAATTTCTAAATTATTCTAGTATCAGATTGACACTCTAGATGAAAAATTCTAAAATGATTAAGTAATTTAAAATAATTATATAAAAACTAGAATATAGTGCGGCCGTGGTGGAATTGGTAGACACGCAGCGTTGAGGTCGCTGTGGCTCATAAGGCCTTGGAAGTTCAAGTCTTCTCGGCCGCACCAGTTTTTATCGCTGTTTAATATGGGTAAAAATGTTTATAGGAAATCAGAGTAGCAATAAGGTAGAAAGAGCTATCAGCGAAATCAGGCGCGGTCGGCCAATTGTAATATATGATGAAAGTAGTTATCTATTGTTTGCTGCTGCTGAGGCTTTAGAAAGAGATTTATTTAATCAATACAAGCTTATATCAAGCAATGTATATGTTACTTTAACTTCAAGTAAGGTAAAATACATATCTCAGAATAAAGAACATAACAGCAAACGTCTGTTGGTGAATAATTTTGATGAACTGCTCCATTTAATAAACTGTTCAAAGGAAGATTGTATAAAAGAGTTGCAATGCTCAAAGACAATAGATGAATGTGCTATTGCCTTGCTTAAGTTCTCAGGATTATTGCCATACGCGTTAGTGGCTGATATGACTTTTGAGAATAATCATGAAATGCGAAATTGGTGCGAGAAAAATGACGTTATTGCACTGGACACGTCATTCATAAATAATTTTCAAGAAAATCAGGATGTATATGAAGTGTGCAAAACATCATTATTTTTAAAACAGACTCAAGAAGTAAATATCATATCTTATAGAACCGAAAGTGGTGGAAGAGAACATCATGCAATTATCATTGGCAATCCAGATAAAGATGGCGAACCATTAGTAAGAATTCATTCTTCGTGTTATACGGGTGACTTGTTAGATAGCTTGTCGTGCGATTGCAGAAGTCAGTTACATCAAGCAATTCAAATGATAGCTGACTCTGGAAGTGGTATTATATTGTATTTGATGCAAGATGGAAGGGGCATTGGTTTAACTAATAAGTTAAGAGCGTACAGTATGCAAAGAGGACATAATCTTGATACTGTTGATGCAAATAGAACATTGGGTTTTGAAGATGATGAAAGGAGTTTTGCTGTTGCAGCTAAAATGCTTAAGAAATTGAACATTAACAAAATCCAATTACTTACAAACAATGATAGGAAATTGTCAGAATTGGAAAGTAGTGGTATAGGAGTTACAAAGTGTCTACCACTTATTGTGGAACGTAATAAATATAACGATTCATATATGGAGACAAAGTTTGGTAAATTAGGCCATAGATTAAGAGTTTTTTAGCTTTTTTGCTGTAACTACTTTGTTAATTTGCTACGTTTATTAACATAAGTTAAGATTTTTGGGAATACTAAAATGCTAAGATTTTTTAAGCGAGAAAAAAATACTGAATCCTTAGATAAGGATATAAATTGGAATTCAAACCGCTACAGCACAGTTATTGCTCAAAGGAATACTCTACTTTTATTTGCATTAATATTATTAGCAACGATCTCTATCAGCATATTAGTCATATTTAAAATTAGCACAAGTAGCACTATTGAGCCATTTGTTATAGAAATTGACAAGAAATCAGGAATAGTGCAATTGGTTGATCCTGTCACAGTAAAACAGTATTCTGCAGATGAAGCGCTAAACGATTATTTTATTTCAGAGTATATAAAAGCAAGGGAGGTTTTTGATCCATATCATTATAATTATAACTATTATACAAAGGTGAGGTTGTTTTCCTCACCTAATGTGTATAATGAATTTAGAAATTATGTAGGATCGCAGAATATGGATGATCTTTTTAATTTATATTCAGATACCAAAAGTGAATTTAAAATTCGCTCAATTCAAAAGTTGGGTAACGATGCCCTTCAGGTGAGATTTTTTGTGGAATTTACACGGAAAGATGGAAGTTCTACGAGAAAAAATAAGATAGTTATTACGTCATATAGATATGCATCGCTTGAAATGGATGATCAGCAAAGATATATTAACCCATTAGGATTTCAAGTTATTTCATATAGAGTAGATGATGAATATGTATAGGATATTATTAGTTTTAGCTTTACTTGTCAGTGGCAATTTAAACGCATCCATTAATTATAATGAGCCTATTTCTGTAGATAGTAGAATAAAGACTTTTGTGTATAGCCCTAATGAAGTATTTACGGTGGTTTTTAGTCAGGGTTACTATTCTTATATTGAATTTGCGGAAGGAGAAAAAGTTAAAAATATCGCTGTTGGTGATGCATCAAGTTGGAAAATTAACCCTTATGACAATAAATTGCTTATCATGCCATTTGAAGTTAGTAGTCGCACTAACATGATTATTACGACAACTAAAAAAAGAAATTACATTTTTGATTTAATCTCAAGGCCAAACTACGATAAATACCCGGACACTGATGCTAAGAAAGTGGATCACGACTATTCTGCTGAAAAGGATATATCTTACGTAGTACGTTTTTATTATCCTCAAGAAGAAGGTGAATTTGATGTTGATTTAGATGAGGTTTCTTTACCCACTCAAATGCAATATACTACAGACAAGCTAGAAAAAATAATACAAGAAAATGATACGAAGTACAATTATACATATATTGATGAAGGTGGTAATGCGGATATAGTTCCGATCGAGTTATTTGATGATGGTTATTTAACCTATTTAAAATTTAGAAATAATAATAAAATACCTCAGGTTTTTGTAGAAGGGGAGGATAAACCTCGTAAAAGGCTGTTATTTGATGATTATGTTATAACAAAAGGAGTACATAAAAAGCTATTTATGCGTTATGAAGATGGTGAAGTTGAAATTATAAATAGGTCACTTTAGCTGTGGTACATGCAATATGAATAAAGAAAGGCGTAACAATTCAGAAGATGAATCAGAAATAGAGAATAAGGTAGTAACAGTTGGCTCTAATCAAGGTCATAGGGCATTGATGGTCATTATTTTAGTACTTCTGGTTGGTGGAGTGTATTATCTCTATTTTAGTCCTTCTCATAAAGAGGGTTCAGAAGTTATTGAAAAAGAGGAAACAAAGCAAAACGTTCAAGAATTGAAAGGAAAGTTGGAACAAGTTCCAGATAATGTAATGGTTCCTGAAAGAATAATAACCGATTCCTTACCACCCTTACCTCCTCTTCCTACACCACAAATCGTACCAGAAATAAAACAAATTAAAAAAGAAGAAGAGAAACCAAAAGAAACTTCTGCGTCAAATATACCTATTTTGCCAAAGCAAAATTTTCCTTCTAGTAATGTTATGGGCAATTTACCTACCTCATTTCCTACAATAGGGGGTGGCGGTTATCCTAGAGACAGACGTAGTGCACAAATGTTAACAATTTCAGGTGGTAGTGGAGAGAACAAGGCTGCTGATGCTATTTTATCCGACACTTCAGCACAATCGAGCAAAGCTACCAGGGTAGGAAAGCTTGGTTTAATGATTACTCAAGGTAAAATTATTGATGCTGTTCTTGAAACTGCAATAAACTCTGATCTGCAAGGAATGCTGCGTGCTATGGTGAGTAGAGATGTTTATGCGGAAACTGGTGATACAGTTTTAATACCTAAAGGCTCAAGATTGATAGGCAGTTATTCATTTGACTCGAATGTTGCTAAATCTCGTGTAAATATAAACTGGAATAGAGTGATTCTGCCACATGGAATAGATATTGCAATCTCATCACTTAGTACTGACGAGCTTGGTAGAGCAGGAATAGCAGGAATAGTTGATAACAAAATAGTAAGTGCGTTATTCTCTTCAGTGACACTTGCTGGTGTTTCGATTGGTTCTGCTGTTATAGGGCAAAAGGCTTCTAATCTTGTTGATACGCTAACTATCAGAGATGCAGTAAAGTCTATCACTGCAACCGAAATAGATTTTTCTTCTCTCCAACTCATTATTGACCCAGAAAAGAAGATATCTAGTGACAAATGGAAATTAGGCCTTGGGGCTATCGGAAGAATTCGGAGTGCCAAAAGCAGACAAGATTTACTAAAAATAATGAAAGAGGAAATAGCAAAAGCACTAGGAATTGAAGAAGACGAGGTAAATATAAGCCTGGAAATTGTAAATCAACTGTTAGAACAAATTCAAAGAAAAAGCAAGTCTGTTTATGATGAAGCAATCGGGAAATCAATCGAGGATTTTTCTAAAGATATGCGGGATGTAGTGGGCAGATATACAGATAAAAAACCAACTATTTATGTTGATCAAGGCACTGCATTGAAAGTATTTGTTAACCAAGATATAGTATTTCCTCCACAGGCAATATTAAATCAATGAAATGAACTATGCTGCACTTGATACATATTTGGAGCCATTACAAGGCATATTTCAAGAAGAAGGCGTAAATGAAATATCAATAAATAAGCCAAAGGAAGTATGGATTGAAAATCGCGGTGAAATAAGGTGTGAAAAATTAGAAGTATTCGATCTTAACCATTTGAAATCTCTTGGCAGACTGATTGCTCAAGCTACAGAACAAAAACTTAGCGAAGAAGCGCCGTTACTTTCGGCAACATTACCAAATGGTTATCGTATACAGATAGTATTTCCGCCAGCATGTGAGCCTGATAAAGTAGTCATGTCGATTCGTAAGCCTTCTAGCATGCAATTAGCACTCGATGATTACGAAAAAATGGGGGCTTTTTCTGAAACTGTTACAGAAGCAACTGATAATCCAGTTGACCGTCATTTGGATTTACTGTTAAGGCAAAAAAAAATAAAAGAGTTTTTAGAATACGCTGTAATAAGTAAGAAAAATATTATAATTAGTGGTGGAACTTCCACTGGTAAGACTACTTTTACTAATGCTACTTTGCGTGCTATTCCAGCTGAGGAAAGAATTATTACTGTTGAGGATGCAAAGGAAATCGTTTTGAACGATCATCCCAATAAAGTCCATCTAATTGCCTCTAAAGGAGGGCAGGGCAGAGCAAAAGTAACCACTCAAGATTTGATAGAAGCGTGCTTACGTTTAAGGCCAGACAGAATAATAGTTGGTGAGCTCCGTGGAGCGGAAGCTTTTAGTTTTCTCAGGGCGATAAATACTGGTCACCCTGGATCAATATCAACCCTTCATGCGGATAGTCCAACAATGGCCCTTGAGCAAATAAAATTGATGGTTATGCAGGCAAATCTTGGCATTCCTCCAGACCAAATTATACCATACATTAGAAATGTGATTGATGTTGTTATTCAGCTAAAAAGAACCGGTGGGGGCAAAAGAAGCATTTCTGAGATATTATTTACTAGATCTGCGAGCGAAAATGCTTAAATTTATACATAAGTTAAGGAAGAGTAGTTTATGAGTAATGGAAATCACCTACGTAATATTCTCATAGGAGGTGTAGTAGCTTTTAGCGTACTTGAGTTTTGCTTCTATCTATCTGGTATATTGTTTGTTCTGTTTGCTGATGGTCCGGATGCTGTGGATTTTAAGGCAATTAATCCTAGTTTGACGCCTTTCCCTCAAGCTCTTTGGCCAACGATTTTTGATCATATACAATATTGTTGGCATCATCCAGAGTTATATAGCCTTGAGCTCAAAATCACATTAATTATATCTTCTGCACTGCCTATCATTGTTTTAATGATTATCTTATGGAATTTAAGAGAAAGGATAATTGAGTGGCGACCATTTAAAAAGAAGGAATCACTTCATGGAGATTCGCAGTGGGCATCAGAGAAAGACATACGAAAAGCAGGATTAAGAAGCAAAAAGGGATTATTGCTTGGTAAAGATAAAAGAGGATACTTCATTTCTGATGGGTTTCAGCATGCATTGTTATTTGCACCTACAGGTTCTGGTAAGGGTGTTGGCTTTGTAATTCCTAATTTATTATTTTGGACTGACTCGGTAATTGTACACGACATAAAATTAGAAAACTATGAAATAACAAGTGGTTGGCGAGAACGACAAGGACAAAAAGTATACGTATGGAATCCAGCGCAGCCAGATGGAATAAGTCACTGTTACAATCCATTACAATGGATTAGTGAAAAACCTGGGCAGATGGTTGACGATGTGCAGAAAATAGCTAACCTAATCATGCCTGAACAAGACTTTTGGCAGAATGAAGCAAGAAGCTTATTTGTTGGAGTGGTATTATACTTACTTGCTGCACCAGAGAAAGTTAAATCTTTTGGTGAAGTTGTGCGTACGATGCGTAGTGATGACGTGGTTTATAATCTTGCTGTTGCTCTTGATACAATGGGTAAAATACTACACCCTGTAGCATATATGAATATTGCAGCTTTTTTACAAAAAGCTGATAAAGAAAGGTCAGGTGTTGTATCAACCATGAACTCATCACTTGAATTGTGGGCAAACCCATTGATTGATACCGCAACTGCGTCAAGTGATTTTAATATTCTAGATTTTAAAAAGAAGAAAATTACAGTTTATGTTGGTTTAACTCCTGACAACTTGACTAGGCTCAGGCCTTTAATGCAGGTTTTTTACCAACAGGCAACTGAGTTTTTATGTAGAAAATTGCCATCGGATGACGAGCCTTATGGCGTATTGTTTTTAATGGATGAGTTTCCTACACTTGGAAAAATGGAGCAATTTCAAACAGGTATTGCATATTTTCGTGGTTATCGAGTTAGGTTATTCTTAATTGTTCAAGATACTGAGCAGCTCAAAGGAATATACGAAGAAGCAGGGATGAACTCCTTTTTGTCAAACTCGACTTACAGAATAACTTTTGCAGCCAATAATATTGAAACAGCTAATTTAATATCGCAACTTATAGGAAACAAAACTGTACAACAAGAATCGTTGAATAAGCCTAAATTTTTAGATTTAAATCCTGCTTCAAGGTCATTACATATCTCTGAAATACAGAGAGCATTGCTATTGCCTCAAGAAGTTATTATGTTGCCACGTGACGATCAGATAATTTTAATAGAGTCGACTTACCCAATTAAATCAAAGAAAATTTTGTACTACAGTGATACCACCTTCACAAGAAGGCTGCTCAAACAAACTCGTGTGCCTACACAAGAACCATATGACCCAAACAAAGTTCTTTCTGCCGCTGCGAGCAAAGATAAGGTTAATAACGAGGGGAATAATGTTCTTGAGGGACCTAATTCAGTTGATTATCCTGCTGAAACTAAAACCGAAGATGCAGTATATGATGAATCAGATGAATTTGCAGACGAAGATATTGATGATGAAGATATCGACGATAAGTTTGAAGATGATGACGAGGAAGATGAGGATAGGAGCGATGATGGGTTTGATGACGAAGAAGAGGAGGATGAATTTGAAGATGAGGATAAATTAAAAAATGACGAGAAGTAAGGTTAACTTTGCCTATTTTTAGCTCAGAAAAGTGCAAGTTATGCAAATAATTAGGTTTTTCATATTAAGCCATTTTTAATTAATTAGTATTAGATTAGCTATTTTAACTAGGGGAGTAGTAATGATTAGTAAAAAAACATTAGCGGTTACAGCACTTGCTTTATTGTTGTCACAACAATCTTTTGCGAGTGAAACAGAAGGGTTTTACTTTGGTAGTGGGTATTATGGTCAATTTTTTAATGGCATGGGTGAACTAAAAACAAGCACTACAGATATCAAAAATTTGTCTATAAATGACAGGGGTGCTCAGAACACAAAAGGTCAGTCACTAAGTAAGTATAAAGGAGATTACAATCCACCTTTTGCTGCAAATGTAGCACTTGGTTACACAGGAGAATTGGGTAACAACAGCTGTAGGGCTGAATTAGAAGGAATGTATTCTTCTGTAAAAGTGGATAAGAACCTGTTTAAAATCTTCGTAATAGGAGAGAAGTGAAGGAAAGGACAATCATTTGCAAGCTGGTGTTG